>CAKVEH010000028.1 GCA_934728205.1 uncultured Helicobacteraceae bacterium | reverse complement strand
GCGCAGCGGACGGGGCTCGAACCCGCGACCTCCGCCGTGACAGGGCGGCATTCTAACCAGCTGAACTACCGCTGCATTTTCATTGCTTAAATGCCATAATCGGCATCTCCATTAACACAAGTTAGGATTATGAAGACCTAAAATGGTGGTCGCTATAAGACTCGAACTTATGACATCCACCTTGTAAGGGTGGCGCTCTACCAACTGAGCTAAGCGACCTTGTGTAGATTAACTCACACTAAGCCCCGCATACAAATGCAAATCCTAAAAAAGAACTTGTGGTGATCCCGAGGGGATTCGAACCCCTGTAGCCACCGTGAAAGGGTGGTATCCTAACCGTTAGATGACGGGACCATTTTCTTGCTTATTTGGTGGTGACCCGTGTTGGATTCGAACCAACGGCCCATTCCTTAAAAGGGAATTGCTCTACCAGCTGAGCTAACGGGTCTTTTGTTTTTTGCAAACCGAAATTATAGTAACTTTGCACGCTTTTGTCAATAGGCATTATAAAATGCGACAAAAAGCCACACAGAATCTAAGCATTTAGTAGTCCATTTTCTGCATTTATCGTGCAAAATACAGACAATCAAACTTACTAGATTCTATAACACCCGAAATTCTTCAGGGTTATCAAGCGCGTAGCGGAATCTCTCCATATCCACGCGCTTATCCCAAATACTAACCATTACACACGCTACGACATTGCCACAGAGATTGCCTACACTTCGCATTTCGCTTAAAAATTTATCGATGCCCAAAATCGCAGCCACGGTTACAGCGGGGATTAGGTGCGAGCCATCGCCCATCGTAAGCGCGGAGAGTGTCCCTGCTAGCACGATAAACCCGCTTCCCGTTACGCCCACCGCGCCCTTAGAGCTTATCATCAAAATAAGAATCAGCGTGATAGTCTGCTCTATGGTGATAGGTATGTCAAAGGCTTGAGAGAGGAAAATCACAGCTAGACTTAGATAGATATTTGTAGCGTCCAAATTAAAGCTATATCCCACAGGCATCACCAGCCCCACGCTTGCCTTTTGGATTCCCGCTTTTTCTAGCTTGCGCATTAGCGGGGCTAGTGCAGTCTCAGAGCTAGAAGTCGCAAAGACGACTAGCACTTCTCTATACACAAAGCGCATTAGCTTAAAAATGTTAATTTTGCCAAGCAAACAGATAAGCCCCAAAATCACAAAAATAAAGGCAAGCACGGCAGCTGCCATAGTGAGAAGGAGCTGTGCCATTCCGCTAATGGACGCAAATCCAAACTTTGCGATTAAAAACGCCATCGCCCCAAATGTCGCTAATGGCGAATACCAAATCAGCGCGGTTAGGACTTTAAAAAATGTCTCTTGCATAGATTCTAGGTAATTTAGGGCTTTTTGCTTTATCGCAGGGCTTGTGAAACTTAGCACGATTGCCACGCATAACGCCATAACAAGCACTTGGAGGATTTTGCCCTCGACAAATGGCGTAATAGGGTCGTGGGGAATAGCTGTTTTTAAAATGTGTAAAATTTCTCCCCCTGCGGAGCTTGGCATATTTGCCCCCTGCGCTATGTAGCCAGCCACATCTCCAGAATCAAGAGATTCTACTTTTAAGTGCATTCCGTGCCCGGGCTTAATGAGCTCGCCAAAAAGCACGCCGATAACGAGCGCAAAAGTGCTTACCACCTCAAAATAAATAAGCGTCTTTAGCCCCAAGCTCCCCAAAGTCTTTAAGTCTTCTAAGCGCGTGATGCCTGTGATGATGGTAAGGAAAATGATAGGTCCCATTAAAAGCTTTAGCCCTTTGATAAAGGGGTCAATGGTGTAAGCCTTGCTCTCAATGCTAAAATGGTGGAAAAAGCTGATTATGCTGTTGTTTGTGGCATTTGGCGCAGTATCATAAAAACTCCCAATGCTCCCAAAAACTACGCCTAAAAATATGCCGATAAACACCCAAAACACAAGGCTTCTCGCAATGCCCTTACTCATTTGCTGCTTTTGTTTGTAGCTACCTTCATTACTTTTTGTTATCATTGCTTCCCTTTGTTTTTATATGCCAATTTAGTATGCCTAAAAAACCTTTGTTTCTTACTTAAAAGTTTAAGCTAGGTTTATCTTAAATGAAAATTTGTAACGAATTGCGCGGGATTTATCCCATTTTTAATAAAGTTTTGCTACAAATTTAAGGAATTTTATGCCACAAGGAGAGCAAAATGCAAACAGACTTAGAAAACCTCAAAAAGAGCTATCCCCAAGCTCTATCCTACCACAAGGGTGGAAAGGTGAGAATCCAACCTAGTAAAGCGTTAGATTCTGTTGATGAACTAGGCTTAGCCTACACGCCCGGTGTGGCTGTGCCCTGCAAGCAAATCGAAGCAAACCCACTAAGCGCGTATGACTACACTTCTAAGAGCAACCTTGTAGCTGTCATTAGCAATGGCACAGCGGTGCTAGGGCTTGGTGATATTGGTGCGCTTGCGAGCAAGCCTGTAATGGAGGGCAAGGCGATTTTGTTTAAAACTTTTGCGGGGATTGATTCATTTGATATTGAAGTGAATGAAAAAGATGTAGATAAATTTGTCGAGGTGGTCAAGGCTATTGCACCCACTTTTGGTGGTATCAATTTAGAGGATATTAAAGCTCCAGAATGCTTTGAAATTGAGCGTAGATTGGTTGAAGAGCTTGATATTCCTGTGATGCACGATGACCAGCACGGCACAGCTATTATCTCCACAGCGGGAATCATCAACGCTCTGCACTTGCTTAACAAGGAAGCAAAAAATATGCGTATTGTCGTATTTGGCGCAGGAGCATCGGCTATCGCGTGCGCGCGAATGTATAAGGCGTTAGGCATAGGAGAAATCATAATGTTTGATTCTAAAGGCGCGATTACTAATGATAGAAGTGATTTAAACCAGACAAAAAAAGAATTTGCCGTTAATGAACACTATCCTACATTTAAAGACGCACTTAGAGGAGCTGATGGACTTTTAGGGCTTTCAAAGGCAAATTTGCTAAGTGAGGAGGACATAAAAGAAATGAATGAGAATCCGCTCATTTTCACACTAAGTAATCCTGTCCCTGAAATAATGCCCGATGTGGTAAAACGCGCACGCCCTGATGCGATTGTCGCCACAGGCAGAAGCGACTTCCCAAACCAAATCAACAATGTGCTAGGATTCCCATATATCTTTAAAGGTGCGCTCAATGTGCGAGCTCGCAAGATAAATGAGGAAATGAAATTTGCTGCGGCGAATGCCATTGCAAAACTTGCAAGAGAGCCAATCACAAATAAATTACAAAAACTGCTAGGGCATAGTGCAAGTTTTGGTAGAGAGTATTTGCTCCCATCAGCCTTTGATGAACGACTAAATGAAGTCGTATCTAATGCTGTGGCAAAGGCTGCGATAGAATCTGGAGTGGCGCGAGTATAAAATGAAGTCAAAGGCTTGCCTTTGGCTTAGTGTGTTTATTTTGCTTCTCTTAGTAGCTCATCATAAAAACTAAAGTATTCTTTTGATTTATTTGACTTAAATCGCCCGCCAAGTCGCTTATCTGGCGAGGTAATACGAGAGAAAAACGGGCTTAGTGTTTGAGTTGTATCATTTGGTGCTGGAAGATTTTGTGATTCTAAAAGCACGAAACTTTCACAATCAAGCACTTTCACACCCACAGAATCCATTATAAAAAGCAATCCCACACTATAACGAGGGCAAAACTCCCTAAAAACCTTAGGGCTTGGGTCGTTAAGATTTTTTTGCCTCATAAACGCAGCAAACAAATCAATGTGCATAAACTGCACTTGGGAATTAGAGCGCACGATGTGCTGATAGCTTTCTTGGTTTGGCGCAATGGCAATACCACGATTATAAAAACTCCTAAAAATCACGCTATCGCCGACTTTAGGCGTAGCAGATGGTGTAGGGAGGTATTTTTGTGGGATTGCATCAAAGGCACTAAACTTCGCAGTAGCAATTTTGTCTTGTATGCCTGTGATATACGCTTTGGCGATGATGATTTCATACTCTTTGCTTTGTGTTAGCACAATCCCGCTTTCTCCAACCCTGAGATTCCCCGCTTCAAAGGTGATTTCACTGCTCTGCACGGATTGTATGCTCCTTTTTAGTGCTTTTGTTTCTATTGCCTGCAGGGCACATACGCAAAGTCCCCATATCAAAAATATCCATATTGCTTTCATTGTATTTTTCCTTTTTTTGTAGTGTGTTGTAAAAACCATAAGATTCCAAATCCAAGACCCGGTGTCTTTATGTATGATGAATTATGTAAAAATGTCCCCAAATCCGCCCGAGCGATAAGCACACTTTGAATAATCTCGCCATCTACCCCACCACCTCGCAAGATTCTATCATTTTGCGTAACGGTAGCATAAAAAATATATTGCTTCGCTCCGCTTGTGCCGACTGAAGTGTGAAATTCCGCCACGCTATGGAGTTGCTCTGGGTTAAGTTGATACCCACATTCTTCTTGGACTTCCTCTGCTGCGACTTCTTGTATGCTTTTATCGCATTTATCTAGCAAGCCCGCGCACAACTCATAAGTGTAGCCATCATTTTGTCCATTCACATACACAGGCGGACGAAACTGCACTACCACCACTAACGCATCAATGTCTATGCGGTGTAAAATAATCGCCACTGAATCAAGACTTTGAATAAAATCCCAAGTTTTTTGTATGCCATTTTCATTATAGCATATCCGCTTGGGTTTAACATAAACCGAATTTAAACATTCCTGCATAGACATATCTGCAATATGCGTGGGGGTAATCCCCCTCATACCCTGTGCGATTTGCTCACTAGATAAAATTACATCATCTTTTTGCAAGATAATCCTTTAATCAATCAAGCGACAGCTATTAAACAATGTCTATTGTTATGGCTTGCAATCTATGCAAGATGGCAAGCTCACCATTATAGAATCTTCTTGTGATTGTCCTGCTTTAGCCACAATGAGCTCAATTTCGTTCTTATACCCCTCCACAAGTGCAAAAAACTCTTGCTTTGCCTCTGCTGGAAGCTCTTTTGTTTGTGCTTTGATGCTGCCTAGTGGATTTACAGGGCGATTGTTTTTATACACGCTAAAATGCAAATGCGGACCAGTGCTAAGTCCAGTAGAGCCAACTCTAGCGATAAATTGTCCTCTTTTTACTTTTTGTCCTACTCGTAATTTTGGAGCAAATGAATTTAAATGCGCATAAAGTGTTTTTATGCCTCCCTCGTGGCTAATCTCCACCACATTGCCATAACCGCCCTTTTTGCCGACATATACCACCGTCCCATTACCCGCAGCACTCACTGTCGTGCCTTTAGGTGCAGCATAATCCACACCATAATGCGGACGCACAAATCCCAAGATAGGGTGTTTGCGTCCTAATGAATATTTAGAGCTAATGCGCGCACCAATGATGGGGATATTTAATAAAAATCCCTCAATTTCCTTGCCGTTAATATCATAATAACGCCCATTGGTAAAAGCAAAAAGGTAGTTTGGCTTTTTACCAGTCTCTATCATCGCTGCTTTAATCTGTGCATTGCCCAATGGCTTACCCAAGCGGTATTTGCGATTATAAATAAGAGCGAGATGGTCGCCCTTATGCACCGCACTAGAAAAATTCACGCTATTTTTATACGCGTTAATAAATTCATTAGCCAATCCTGTATCATCAGTGAGCTCTAAAATATCTTGATATGCGGATTTTTGGATAGATATGAGTAGTTGTTGCTCACTTTGGAAATACGAAACGGGTGTAAAATCAATCTTATAATGGTCGTTGTAGCGAAAAATGTGAATCTGCATACCATCGCCGATAGGAATGAGAGCTTGAACGAGATTATTTTCATTATCAAGTGCGGTATAATAACGCACACCTGCATAAATCTCACTAGTAAGCTCCCTATCAGTCGGAGACAAATCATAAAATACACTCGTTGGGATATTGTATTGTTGAAAAAACCCAAACAAAGTATCACCACTTTGCCAAATTCCATCACTCACAACCGCACCAAAAGCACTTGTAACCATCAACTTGGTAGCAAAAAGCCAACCACACAACATTTTAAAAAACTGCATACTAGCAATCTCCTTATTTCTAAGCATTTTTCAAGCAATTAACAATCAAAAACGCCTATATTAACACAAAAATTTCAAATTTGCATAAAAATAATGCCTAAAAATAGCCTTTTAAACTATTTTTTCATACAATAGTATTTTTAAAATCAAAAATCTAGGAAACATTATGCTGACAAAAAGAGGAATCTTTATCGCGTTTTTATGCTTCATTATCGCGTTTTGCGCGCTGTATCTCATTAGTAATGCCGTTTTTGAGTGTAACGAACCAAGTCTTGATAACACTCCGCCAGAATTTTGGAATCTAAAAGATGAAATTGCGCTTGAATTTAGTGATGAAAGTGGCATTAAAAGCTATGAAATAGAGCTTTTTTTAGACGATGACTTGCTCATACATAGCAAAGAAGTGATATTCAATAAACCTAAAAAACTCAAACTTCCACTGCCAAAACCATCTATTGAGTTGAAAAATGGTGTAGTGATTGAATACAGAGTAAAAGTTAATGATTGGAGTAATGCTAATTTTTTTGTTGGTAATAGCTCAAGTGTAAATATTTTCCTCGTTGTTGATAAAGACGCCCCACAAGTGAGAATCTTTGGCACTTCTCCGCAGATTAGACGCGGCGGAAGTGCATTGGTAGTGTTTAGCGTGAAAGATATTGCGCTAGATTCTGTGATGCTAAGCAATGGCAAAGATGAATTTAGCGCATTTGAATACAATGCGACAGGGCTAAAACTCGAGGAAAATGAAAAGCTCTATGCCACTTTAATAGCGTGGTCATTGCCTAACACTTTTTTTGATGGCAAAATTATCGCCAAAGATAAAGCAAATAACACCACAAAAATTTCCCTCCCCATCGCCAAACACTTTGCTAATCCCATTATGAAGTCTAACATTCGCCTAAAAGAGGAATTTCTCAACACCAAGATTCCGAGTTTGCTCGAACTCATTGGTAAAAAGACGACAGACTTTAATGATGACAGAGAGCGATTTTTATTTATCAACGAAATAATGCGCAAAGACGATGAACGCCAAATCCTAGAAGCAACCAAAAACAGCACTATCACTAAAAATTATCTTGATTCTGTTTTTGCCTTTAGACCGCTTAGAGGTGCGCTCACTGTGGGAGCATTTGGCGATGAACGAAGTTATTACATCAATAAAGAATTGCTTAATATTTCCTATCACTTGGGCGTGGATCTAGCAAGTGTAAAGAACGCGCCAATTTTTATCTCCAATGATGGTTTAGTCGTCTTTAAAAAATATCTTACCATTCACGGACAAACTGCCATTATCTATCACGGAATGGGAATGTTCTCACTCTATGCGCATATGGAGGAATCTCCACTAAAAGTAGGCGATAGAGTGTATATAAACGATGAGGTCGGGCGCACAGGCTCTAGTGGATGGGCGTTTGGCGACCATTTGCACTTGGAGATTCTCATTCAAGGAATCCCTGTGATGTGATCAAAAGAATGGCTTGCTCCAAGCTGGGTAGAAAGCAACATTAACGCCGTGCTTCTCCAAGCTCTGCAAGATTTTAAAGATTCTAAAGAGGAGCAGAGGATAGCTCCATTATGACGCCACAAAGCCAATTTTAAGAATCACCGCAAAAATAAAAATTCTATTTTCTTTTTAAAATCTGCTTTATTTTTTAACCTAACTTAACTTTTTTTGCAAGACCGCAAACCTAAGTCTTACCTTAATCGCAAAATGCTTAAAATAGTGTTCTTTCTTTTTATTAGTGAGCGTTTGAATTTATCACTTTTTCGCACCCAAAAATTAGCAAACACAACGCTAAATGTCAATCTAAAATCTCGCCTTATTTTATCCCAATATTTTGCATTGCCAAGCCAAGCATCAGGGTTTAATTCGCCATCGCTACCTTTTGGGTGGATGTCATTAAAGCTGTATTCTATAATGATATTCCCCCCCCCCCCGCTTATGACACTTCTTGTCATTGTCGCTAGATTCTCATTGTGTCGCACATTTATAAAAATGTATTGCGCTTTGTGAATCTTTTGCATTGCCTCCAAAAATCGCTCAAATTCTTGCAAGTTGCTATCTCTATTTCCCACAAAAATGATGTGTTTAGATTTCAAAATGGCATTTTTTAGATTTGCGAATCTGCGCTTATGCTTGGCGATAAATTCAGGGTAAATTGCCTCTATACGCTCATTGCGTGGAAAATCGTGCATTGAAACCATACCTGTTTGACTATCTTGCACGAATCTATGGCTATATCCGCTCTCATCTTTGCGAATCTCTTGAAATTTGGCAAAAAAATCCGCTCCATCATTTTTAAGAAAATAAGCGATATGTTCTACTTTATATTCCATCATCCAATCAAATGGCGATGAAAAAGTCCGTAAATTAAATTTCTGTAAATAATGCGCAGGACGACACGCATTGCCCACACTCACAAACAAATCCGCGCGAATAATGCCACGATAACCATCAATGCGCCCTTGAATCACGCTAAAGATTTTGCGTAGATATTGAATCATTATCCCCCCCTGCTTTTTTATGTTTTTGTGTCTTTTCGCAAAATATGCAAATACTCAATGGTAGATTCTTGCTTGTGATTGCGCGTAGAATCCGCCTTGAAGCGTTGATAGATTTTGCCAACACATTCATACTTGCCGTATTTTTGAAACACTTTTGCGATTTGCTCTAATCCCAAAATCCCTTCATCATTGTAACTTAAAAAAATCCACTCAAAATCCGCATTTCTTACAAGATTTTCTAACGCGTCTAGCGCACTGCTCTTTTTGCAAAAATCGCTTTTTTGATACGCACGAAGCCCCGTTTTGCCTTGTGGTGTGAAGTCATCATACATTGCGATTGTGTTTAGCAAATGATAGTTCGCGCCGTATTCACGGGCATTGTAAGGTGGGTCAAGGTAGAGAATATCGCCTGAAATTTTAGTGATTAAATCACTTGCATTCTCATTAAAAACCTCGTGCGAATTGTCGTTAAACTCATAAATTGCGCCCTTAAATTCCATAGGTTTAAGCGCGGATTTTTTAAGATTTTTTAGAAACGCACCATAGACTGAAGCGACATTAGCGACTTTATCGGCGGATTCTAGCAGTGAAGCAAGCAAAAAATAGTACACATTAGAATCTATGGCATTTTGTTGCTTTAAATGTTCAATCTCATTGCGAATCGCATCGATTTTCATCGCGTTAGAATCGCTAAAATATAGCCTTTGGTGTGCTTTATTTTGCGTCCCGCCAAGTGAGTAATTTTCATAGATTTTGCCTTTAATCCCTTGCAAATTATTGAGATTTGCCACGAGTGCGTTTAGATTCTGTATCGGCGTGTGGTTTGCTATGTAGTTTTGATTTAGCACGAAACTATAAAATTCCCTGTCATTTGCGATGACTTTGCACACCTTGCGCTTAAATGCCCTACCAATCGCCCCTGTGCCCGCAAACAAATCACAAAATACGCATTCGCTTAATGGCTTAGATTTCGTTATGCGTTGCGTGATAGATTGCGCAATAAAATCACTTAACTTTAATTTCGAGCCTATGTAGTTCATTAGTTTCTGCTTAATAGAATTACAAAAGATTGAGTTTTGTAGGTTCTATTCCCTATGTCTTTGTGTTTATAAGTAAATGTAATATCTAGTGGATTTTTTAAATTTGTGTTAGTAATAATATCCTTAACTTCAAGTGGCGAAATATCCTCATCTAAATACACCACAAATAACCTAGGTGCATATCCAAATCGTCCCTCATCTTGATAACTATAAAGATATTGTGCTACCAAATGTGGCTCTTTTAAAGCCTTTTCTCGCCATTTATTGCCAAAATCTTTTTTAAATTCATTTGTAACACTGCGTGAAACTTTTTGGTCAAACGAGATTCCATTGATAAAAAAATCTACACCCCTGCTATGCGAAAGTGTGGGGATAATGTTTGGATTTTTTGCAAATATTAGACTTTCTAAAAAATCATTCCGTTCGGTATTGATTTCTTTTATTCGTCTATATCGCACCGCAGCATTTTTTACCTTTTCATCTTTACTTATCCTATCAATATTTTCGCTATTGATGCTTTGGACGAAATTATCAAACGCACCTTGCGAAAAAGGCCACTCCAAGTTGCCAAAACCTAGATTTTGCCACTCATCTAAAAGAATCTTGATTGTATTTTGTCCGTCTAATCCTCGTTTATATTTTTCGCTTCGCATAAAAATATCTCTAATGATTGGCGTGGCTTTTTGATAATCCCAAATTTGCACTATTTTATTAAAAATCTCTTGTGATTTTTTAGTTTTTAAGATATTGCTTTGCCCTATTTTTTCCAAAAACTCTAGCCCGTTTGTTGCATTGCCAAAAATCTTTTTTACTAGCGTAAAATCAATGCGATTTTTTATATCAAAAACTTCCATAAATATTGTCCTTTTATTTTTCGCCTTTACTTTCCAAATATTCCTCATAGCTCCCGCGAAAGTCAATGATTTGCGCAGGTAGATTTGCGCCGTTTTTATCCACGCGTGGCACTAGCTCGATTATGCGATTTGCATACGCATCGATGAGCTCTCTATCGTGGCTAACGCAAATCACATTCCCGCTAAACTTATACAATGCTTCGCCAAGTGCGATGATTGATTCCAAATCCAAGTGGTTTGTGGGCTCATCAAGCACTAAAAAATTCCCCCCTTCAAGCATTAGCCTACTTAGCACCATTCGATGTTTCTCGCCCCCGCTTAGGCGATTTACTTGCTTTTCTTGCTCCTCACCGCTAAAAAGCATTCGCCCCAAAGCATTGCGGATTTCCCCTGCTTCTTTGCGTTTATCAAATGCCCGAAGCCACTCAAA
>CAKVEH010000027.1 GCA_934728205.1 uncultured Helicobacteraceae bacterium | reverse complement strand
ATACGCAAGGCACGGGAAAAGTGGAAGATTCAGTGCTAACTGAATGCGTGAAAAATACCTTTCGCCTAACGCCAAAAGGAATCATAGAATCGCTTGATTTGCTCCGCCCAATCTATCGCAAAACCGCAGCGTATGGACACTTTGGACGCGAACTACCTGAATTTAGCTGGGAAAAAACGGACAAAATCGAAGCAATAAAGGATTTTTGTAAGATTAAGTAGTGCATTAGGGTAGGGCACAAACCCTACAAAAATAATGCCAAAACTTGCGCTTAGACTTAAGTTAAGAATCTAAATTGTAAATTTCTAGGTGGCTTTTAAAGATTCTCATATCGTTTGTCCCAAAGGCTTGCAATAGTTTGTTTGCAAGGAATTTCGCTCTATCTTCGTAGAGATAAATTTTAAACACACCATATTCTTGCCTGCCACTGACTTGTTCTTGTGGGCTTTGGAGCATTAGTGTAGAGGCGTATTTAGAGGTTTGATGATAGTAGAAGTCATCAAAGCCATCTTCTAGCAACATATCCACGATAGAATCTTTTAAATTATCCTTAAAGTAAATTTCTAACATAATTTCCATATCTCACCTCACACGCCAAATTTTTTCACAAAGAAGCGAAAAAGCGGAGGCAACATCACTAATGTCAAAAATGATGAGGTAACCAATCCGCCTAAAACCACAATCGCTAGAGGTTTTTGCACTTCGCTTCCCACACCGCTTGAGAGGAGCATCGGCACAAGCCCAAGTCCAGCAATGCACGCCGTCATAAGCACAGGGCGTAATCGCCTCTTTGCCCCAATCACCACTGCTTCATCGATATTTAAACCTTGTTTTAGGAGTTGCAAGAAATAGCCAACCATTACCACGCCATTAAGCACGGCGATTCCAAATAGGGCGATAAATCCCACGCTCGCTGGCACAGAGATGTATTCCCCTGAGATAAAGAGTGCCACAAGCCCACCTGTAACGGCAAATGGAATATTAAGCAAGATAAGCAATGCCAGCGGAATGGACTTAAAGGTGAAAAAGAGGATAAAGAAAATCGCCAAAATACTCAATGGAATAACGGTTGAGAGACGCTTTGAGGCGCGTTGTTGATTCTCAAATTGTCCGCCATATACGATTGAGTAGCCATCTTGGAGCTGGACTTGCTCGGCGATTTTTTGCTGTGCCTCTTGCACGAATCCACCCAAGTCCCTATCACGCACATTTGAGCGCACGACATTATATCTTTGTGCTCTCTCACGCTGAATCTGCACAGGACCATCGATTTCTTTGAGCTCTGCAATCGAGCTAATAGGCGTTGGCGAGCCGTTAATAGAGCTCATCTCAAGGCTTTTTAATCGTGCAACATCAGTAGCAAGTTCTCTATCTTGTCTAATGATAACGGGGATTCTCGCGTTGCCCTGCGGGATATACTCTACCATTACGCCCTCTAGCGCGCTTTTCATAAATTTCGCAAATTCATCGCTAGTAATCCCCATATTCGCCATAATGGCGTTATAAGGCGTGATATGGATGTAATTTACACCTTGATTGAAAGTTGTAAAAGTTTCTTCTGAGCCATCGATATTTTTGAGTATGTCAAGAATCTGCGCGCTTAGTCTATTGAGCTCATCTATTTCATACCCAAAGATTTTAATCGCTAAATCTCCACGCACACCTGTAAGCATTTCAGAGATTCTCATATCGATAGGTTGCATAATCGCCAAATTCATACCCTTAATATCATCAAGCACTTCACGAATTTTTTGGATATTTTGCTCCATATTTTTTGATTCCCACTCATCTTGTGGTTTAAAGGAAATAAACGCATCACTTTGATTTGGTCCTGCTGGGTCTAGCCCCACTTCATCCGCACCAATCCTTGTAACCACACTTTTAATGTCGGGCACACGCGACATAAGTTCTCTTTGTAAAATAAGCATAAGTTTTTTGTTTTCTTCTAATGAGATAGATGGTGGTCCCTCGACATTGATGACTATATCGCCCTCATTTAGTGTAGGCATAAACGCACTGCCTATGAATGGAAATAAATTAAGACTAAGGAACAAAAAGGCGATTGCGCTTAAAAATACAATTTTAAAGCGATTAAGCGAAAAATGCAAAATGGGGTCATATATTTTGTGGAGGAATTGTGTGAGTTTGGTTTCTTTATGTTCGCTTACCTTTAGCACAAATGAGCTAATCACAGGGATAACCGTCATTGAGAGGATTAGACTTCCTAGCAGGGCAAAAACTATCGTTTGTGCTAATGGGATAAAAAATTTGCCCTCTAAGCCCTCAAGTGTGAGAAGCGGGGTAAAAAATATGATAATGATTAAAATGCCACTAAACACAGAGACAGAAATTTCACTACAAGAGCGATAAATGGTGTGGAGTTTGGGCGAATTTTTGCTTAAGCTTAGTCGCTCAAAGGCATTTTCTACCACCACCACAGCGGAATCCACCAAGATTCCAATCGCAATGGCAAGTCCTCCTAAGCTCATAAGGTTTGCTGAGATTCCATATTCTTTCATCAGCACAAACGCCACAGAGATGCTCAAAGGCAAGATAACGCTCACAGCCACCGCCGCACGCACATCACCGAGGAATAAAAATAGCGTAACGATAATAAGCACAATGGCTTCAGCCAAAACTTTTACGACATTATTCACCGCTTTTTGCGTAAGCTCGGAGCGGTCATAGAATATGCGTAGCTCCACGCCCTCTGGTAAATTTGGCTTTAGGGCTTCCATTTTGATTTTAATCTCATCAATCGCATCGCGCGCATTCGCGCCTTTAAGCGAGAGCACAAGCCCCTGCGTGGTTTCACCTACACCATCAATGACTACAAGCCCAAGTCGCGTGAGCGAAGATTCTATAACGCGACAAAAATTTCCAATTTTCACAAAGCCATATTTAGTAACAATGGGGATTTCTCGGATTTGTTCTACACTTAGTGAGGCGGTTTGGATTTTCACTAAAAATGTCTGTCCATCTCTATCCACGCGCCCTGCACCCTCGTTTTTGAGGTTGGCACTTAGAGCGTCTTCGAGATTAGAAATACTCAAACCAAATCGAGCCATATCATCAAAGTCTGGCACTACTGCAATAGCACGCGCATATCCACCAAGTCTATTGACATCAGCCACACCTTTTGTGTTACGCAACATAGGGCGAATAGTGAAATCTAGGAGTTGTCGCTTCTCTATCTCGCTAATATCCCCCTCAATAGTAAACATAAACATATCGCTTAATGGTGTTACGATAGGGGCAAGACCGCCACTTACTTCTTTTGGTAAGTCAGCCATTGCCATTGTGAGCTTTTCATTTACCATATTACGCGCGAGATAAATATCTGTCCCGTCATTAAAATCAATGGTAATATCGGCTATGCCGTATTTAGAGAGTGAGCGCAGATTTTTTTGATTAGGCAATCCAAGTAGCTCTAATTCTAACGGGCGCACTACGCGGTTTTCTACCTCTTCTGGTGCCATACCGGGTGCTTTTAAGATGATTTTTACTTGTGTGGAGGAAATATCTGGGAATGCGTCAATAGGAATGGTTACAAAGCTATATGAGCCAAAAAAAAGCAATGCCAACGCACAAATAACGACCATTAGTCGCTGGCGCAATGAAAATTCTAATATTTTGGTAAGCATTGGTTAATCCGCACTTCCAAGTCCGCTCATAATGCCTTGCAGGACAATGATTGAGCCTGTGGCAACTTGCGTGTTGTTCTTTATTGCTCCCTTAGGGATTACAAAGGCACTATCGTGCTCTTCTTGGATTTTGATTTTTGTAGGTTGGAATCCATTTTTTGTCCTCACAAATGTAACAAAGTCATTGCCCACTTTAATCACCGCAGATGATGGGATAAGTATTGTGCCTTTAGGAAGCGCGCCATCGATATAGACATTTATCATTTCCCCCACTTTGAAATCTTTTGCGGTGATTTTGGCGGTGGCTAAAATAGTGTTAGTGTTTTTATCAATTACCACAGACATAGTTTCAATATGTCCTATTTTTCGTCCATTGCTATCAAAGAGATTATCCCCCTTTGCCACGGTTTGAGCGAGGTGAGCTGGTATGCGAATGCGCCCTAAAAGCGTGCTTTGCTCTAGTGAGATTCTCACATAGGGCGTAAAGGCATTGATTTTTTGTCCGCTTTGATAAGGAGCGACAGAGAGCACACCGCTTGCCTTTGCCACGATTGGGAATCCATACTCGCCCTGCTTGCCAGATTTCATAAAAGATTCACTCACGCCTAATAAATCAAGTTTGGCAAAAGTTTCGTTGTATTTGAGTTGGAGTTCGTTCATTGTGAGGTAGCTTAGTTGATATTCACGCTTAGAAATAACCCCGCTTTTATACAGCATTTTGTCTTTTTGCTCGTTTTCTTGGGCGATTTTTAGTCTCTCTTGTGTGTTGGTGAAGTCAAAAAATAGCGTGCTTAACTCATTTGAGCTAATATCACAAATCAAATCCCCTTTATTTACACGCTCTCCCTCGCGCTTATATACATTTACCACCACGGTTTCAAAGCTCGAACTCTGTGCGACAGAGGTCTTATCATCAAAATCAATAAGTGCATTAAATGGAATCCCCTTATCTCCGTGCTCTCTATCTGTGAGTGTGATGAGTGATATGCCATTTGTTTTCATCGCTGATTCACTCATAACGACTTCATCATATCCCCACAAAGACGCGACAAGCGCACACAAAAAAACAATCTTTTTCATTTTTACTCCTTTGGCGTAAGGTTATATAGCGGTAGATTAAGCACTTGGGCTAGGGCTTCTTCAAGCATTGCCAAAGTGTTAATATACTCTTTTTTCATTTCAATAGTATAAATCATAGAATCCAAGTGGTTGTTTCTAATGGTTAAATATTCAAATACGCTTGTTTTCCCAGCTTCATAGCCAATTTTATTGATTTGAGAGAGTTCGCGTTTATTATCTTCATCATTTTTTGCCAGCGTTACAGCCTTGCGTTTGGAATCTAGCTGCTCAAGGTAGGAATATGCAGTGTTTTGCAATGTATTTTCTAAGATTTCACGCTCACGCATTGAGCCACTTTGCAACGCAAGATACATTGACTTTTGATTGCCATATCGTGTGGTAATTGGGATAGGGATTTTTACTTTCACGCCTATGCCATTATTCGATTCTCCAACGATTGTCCCCACGCCTACCTCGATAGCATCTAGTCTTGAGCGCGAAGCTGCTTTTGCCATATTTTCAAAATCTTTAATATCAAGTGTTACTATATCCATATACAGAGAGTTTTGTATGCTGGATTCTATATTTAAACTCGTGGAATCTAAATAATCAAAATTTAGCCCACTCACTTCAATATCCTCAACCTCACGGCTTAGTCCAAGTGCTACTCTAAGTGAGTTGAGCGAGTTTAAAACAAGTCTTTTGCTATTTTCAAACATTACTTGCACACCTAGATAATCACTCCTAAAAAATAGGTATTGCGATTTTGAGATTCTCCCTGCGTCATAGCGCACCTTAGCTATATCAAGTTGCTCTTTTGCATTATTTAACCTATTTTTATAGACATCAAACTGCTCTTTTTGTGCGAGGTATTCTAAATACATACGCTTAAGCCCGATAATAGTGAGTGTTTTAGAGAGTTCATAACTTTTGCTTTGACGCTCATAGCGAGTTTTATACATTTGCCTTAAGATGCTTGAGACCCACGGAAGTCGCGGGGCAATCATTACATATATTTCACTTTCTTGTTCTTTACCACCAGCTGGGGATTTTGTTTGTTGTGAAGTGAAGTCAAGGTATGGTGAATTCCACGACCTAGCGAATTTCCCCTCGTATATGAGGCTTTGTCTTTGCGCTTGGGATTTAGCAAGGATAGTGGAATTGTGTTCGGCGGCTTGTATAAAGTCCTCAATGCTTAGCGTAACTTTATTTTTTTGCCCTTGTTTTTCTGCACTTAGCATTAAGGTTTGGCTAGCTAGCACGATACACCAAAATACACCAAAAAGATATTTGCCTATCGACCCCACTCTCACCCCCGTTAATTTATAAAGATTCTCTTAAAACCCCTAAAATTTGCATTCCCTAAGAATCCTAGCATTTTATGAGCCAAAAAAGGTAAATGCAAATACACCTAAATAAATCCCTCGCTTCTAAAATAGGATAAAACTTTCTTATACACGCCTTTTTTGAAATGTGTAATATAGGTAAAAAGTTCTTTGTATGAGACGAATTTGTATTCATTAAATTCTGGTTCTTGCGTTTGGAGATTGATTTTTGCACCACTTTGCAAGCATACAAGGAAGTATTTTTGAATCTGTCCATCGTAAGGATACATTTTTTTGCTAATGCTTTCAGGGAAATCATATTTCACCCAATCGTTGTGCTGGGCTAGGATTTTTACCTCATCTGTGCCAATCTCTTCTTTTAACTCTCGCAACAATGCTTCTTTGGGTGTTTCACCTTCATCGATTCCGCCTTGTGGGAACTGCCACGCACCTTTCAAATCGCTTCTATGAGCGATGAAAAACTCACATTCACTTGGATATTTTGGCGAGAGAATGACTGCAGCGACATTTGGGCGATATTTTTTTTCTTTGTTTTCTTGCATTGTTCTCCCTTGTTTTTGAGATATTATAGCGTATTGTTATTTACAATTTGTTATTTTAGCGTTTCTCACTAAGCCATAGAGTAATTTCATCAGCAAGGAGAAAATTTCTAGCTACTGCCATATTTTTTATCCCGTTTTTTTGTATATATATTTGATTAGATTCTATGAGTATTTGGAGATTTTGTGGATTGAGTATTTGGCAATCCACCCCAACCTCACAACGCAATCCAAGCATAATTTCTTCAAAGTCTAAATCCTGCTTACTTAAAATTTCTTTTTCCCTAAAATGTGGATTATCAATATACTCTTGGAGTGCAGTATTTGCCTTATAGCGCACATTTTTAATCCTCCCAACCGCTCCACACCCACAGCCTACATACTCTTTGCCCTGCCAATAAGCAAGATTGTGCTTGCAGATGTAACCCTCTTTTGCGTAGTTTGAGACTTCATATTGCCTAAACCCTTGTGTGAAAAATCGCTCTTTGAGTATTTGTGCTTGAGTTATGCAATTTTGGCTAAGATTCTCTTTTGGTGGTGATTTAAGTGCAAATCGCGAGCCCTCATCAATGCTTAGGCAATATGCTGAGATATGCGTTAATGGGAGTTTTTCGAGATTATCACATTCACTTTGTATGAGTGCTTTATCATCAAGTGGCGTGCCAAAGATAATATCGCAATTTATGTTTTTAAACCCGCTTTTTTGTGCATTTTCAAATGCTTTAAAAATATCTTTAATGCAATGCTCGCGCTCCAAAAATGCAAGTTTTTTTGCATTGAAACTTTGCACACCTATGCTTAAACGATTTACTCCCATTGCGATTAAATCCTCACACCAAGAGCGTGTGATAAGATTGACATTGCTTTCTATGCTAATCTCACATTGTGAATCTAAAAACTCTTTAAAGCAGGCAAAAATCTTTTGATAAAATATGGAATCTAGCACATTTGGCGTGCCTCCACCGATAAAGACACTTTGAAGTGTTGTATTTGGCACGCGCTCTTTAAGCGCATTGAGTGAGACTGTGATGTCTTTGCAAAGCGCATTTATGTAAGGTGCGTAAGATTCTTGCTTGCTAACAAAAGAATTAAACGCGCAGTAGCCACATTTAGAGCTACAAAATGGAATGTGAATGTAGAGTTGCAAGTTTCTCCTTTTTTGCTAAAATTTTGCTAATGAAATGTTGCGTAAGTTTTGCAAATCATCACAAAAAGTGTAGCATTTTAGAATCTATGAAGCATAAAGTAAGCCGATGAAAAAAATCTTTTGTTTTGTTGTGTGTGTGATTTCTTATGCGGTTGGTGTAGATTCTACGCACGCTATCGCACTTTTTGGCACGCCAAAATATCCAAAAAACTTCACCCATTTTGAATACGCCAATCCTAATGCAAAACAAGGCGGCACTTTACGAAGTCATCAAGTGGGGAGTTTTAACTCACTTAATCCATTTGTGCAAAAGGGCAATGCAGAGGGTAATATTTTAGCCTTAGTGTATGATACACTTGGTGTGAGTAGCCTTGATGAGGCGGCTACGGAGTATGGATTGATTGCAAAGGAATTTATTATAGATTCTAAGGGATTTTACTTAGAATGTCATTTGAATGAAAATGCACGCTTTAGTGATGGTGTGAAAATAACCGCCCAAGATGTGAAATTTAGCTTTGAAACACTCACAACGCTTGGTAAAATCGAATATCAGCGGTATTACACAGATGTAGAGCGCGTGGAGATTCTCTCTCCTTTTAAGGTGCGTTTTTATTTTAAAAGTAACCAAAACCCCGAATTACCCCTTATTCTAGCTCAACTTCCTATTTTGCCAAAGCACATTTTTATGCACGGAGAGAAAAATACCTTTGGAGAGAACCCATTACAAAATCCTGTGGGAAGTGGAGCATATAGTGTAGAATCGTATGATGTAGGGCGCAAGATTGTTTTTAAAAAAAATCCGCACTATTGGGCGAAAAATCACCCTACACGAAAGGGATTTTTTAACTTTGAAAATATTATAATCGAGTATTACAAAGAGCCCGTAATAGCGCAACAAGCGTTTTTAGCTGGAGAGTATGATTGGCGTGTAGAGAGTAGCGCGAAAGTGTGGGCGAGGGATTACCAAAGCAATAAAGAGAATCTCCTTTCAAAAATAGTCATTCCAAACAAGCTTCCAAGCACATTTCAAGGATTTTTCTTTAACACTAAAAATGAATTTTTTGCCAATCCCATCGTGCGTGAGGCGATTTTTTATGCGTTTGACTTTGAGTGGAGTAATGTCAATTTGTTTTTCAATCAATATGAGCGGACAATTAACATTTTTGATAATTCGCGTTTCGCCTCAAGCGGGATACCTAAGGGATTAGAGCGACAGATTCTAAACGCACTTGCGCTTAGTGATACGCGCATTTTAGGACAGCATTTTATTGTCCCGCGCACGGATTTCGCCTTGCCTGTAAATATACAATCTGGCTGGGTGGATTGGTTTGGTGTGAAGCATTTGGATAATGCAAAGGTTATGGGGCAAGATAAAAGAGAGAATCTCAAATACGCAAGCACGCTTTTATCTCAAGCTGGATTTAGATTCCAAAATGGACATCTTGTGGATTCTCAAGGTAAGCGGTTGGCATTTGAGATTCTCATCAATTATGACGGGTTTGAGCGTATTTGTCTGCCGTTTATGAAAAATCTCCAAAAACTTGGCATTGAAGTCAAACTCACTAAAGTCGATGATACGCAATACACTAATCGCTTGCGAAATTTTGAATATGATATGGTGATTGAGCTTGTGGGGCAGAGCTTAAATCCGGGCAATGAGCAGAGGTTTTATTGGGGGAGTGAAGCAGCGAAAAACGCTGGAGGGCGAAACTACGCACGCATTGAGGATAGTAATGTCGATAGACTTATTGATGGGCTTATCAATGCTAAGAGCGAAGAAGAGAAAATAGCTTATGGCAGGGCGTTAGACAGAATCTTGTTATGGGGATTTTACACGATTCCGCATTTCCACGCTAAGGGTTATCGCGTGGCGTATTGGAATGACAAAATCGCTATGCCAGCAATCACACCAATATATGGGTTTGACCCATATTTATGGTGGGCAAAATGAATACAAATGCCCATAAAAACGACAAAAATATCAACACAAACGATATAAAAACCCCACAAATAGCAATTTTTGGCGGGAGTTTTGACCCATTTCACAACGGGCATTTGGCGATAGTTGAGCATTTTTTAGGACATTTTAATGTCCAACATCTTTTTTTGCTTCCCACATTTTGCTCACCTTTTAAGAATCAAAGTGTATTTATCCCACAAGTGCGGTTAGCGATGTGTGAGCGTATAGCCACATATATTAACGCGCAAAAAAACGCGCAGATTCTCAAAGTATGTGATTTTGAAATCACACAAAACAGGGTAACTTATAGCATTGAAAGCGTGAGATTTCTCTCTCAAACGCAAGGTGCGCAAAAGTTGTATTTTTTGCTCGGGTTTGATAGTTTTGTCTCTTTAGCCAAGTGGAGGGAGATTGATGAGCTTGCTAGGTGTGTAGAATTTGTAGTATTTAGTAGAAATGGCGCGAGTGAATCGGACTTTACACACGCTTTAAAGGAGCTTTGCGTGCGATTAGATTCCCTACATCCACAAAGTGCACAACCAAATCAAAAGTGTTCAAAGATTCTAAACGCACATTTTTTGCCATTCAACCACAATGTAGCTTCCTCATTGCTTAAAGAGGATTTGGCGCGATTTGGGGTGGAGCGCATTATGGGGCAAATTCCACCACCACTACATAGCTTAGTGAGAGAATCTGCTATAATAGCGCGATAATTTGATTACACAAGGATAGAAGTTGGAAACAAAAGACAAGGTGCAAAACATTATCGCGCTTTTAGAGGAGAAAAAAGGCGAGGATATTTATGTCGGGGATATGCGCGAGAGAGAATACTTAGTGGAATTTGTCATTATCGTTACAGCGATGGCGGGCAAGCATTCCTATGCGTTGCTTGATTATCTTAAAAGTGAGCTAAAGGAGAGGGGTGTGGTGTTTTATGCTACTGATGAAGAGAGTGAAGATTGGCTTATCGCGGATTTAGGCGATGTGATGGTGCATATCTTTACACATAATCATCGCGCGAAGTTTAATTTAGAGGAATTTTTATCAACTTTGCCAAAGCGCGTGGGATAAGTGTCATTCGTGTAAGAATCTCTATTCATAGATTTTGGGCTGTATTTTTGGGTTAAATCATTTATGGTTAGGCGCAAGTTTGCTAGCAAATTATTGTAGTGGGAATCTTCACTTCGTGCATTTAGCTTGCCCTGCTTGCTGTTTTTAGATTCTGCTCTCCTTTGAAAATACTCTTTTATGTCATAAAGGCTCGCGTCATTTAGGTATTTCTCGCTATAAACACAGCGATTATGTTTCGGCGCAAAGCAATTTTAGCCCTTTTATTACAATACAACTCTAAAAAACTCCCCC
>CAKVEH010000026.1 GCA_934728205.1 uncultured Helicobacteraceae bacterium | reverse complement strand
GCTTTGGATAGTAAAGAAAGTGTAAGCAAGGCAGGCAATAACACAAAAATAAATAAGCAACACCAAGAGCAAAAACCCAGCAATGAATTACAAGAATTGGTCAATGCGGATATGCTAAATTGGCAACAAATGCGTGTGTTTGCGATTCCCTTTGGTTCTTTGAGTTATGCAAACTCGCAAGATACCAAAGCTACGCGATATGCGGGCGGACTCATCGGTGGACTTACCAAAAGGATAGGCGGTATGGGACAAATAAGTGGTTATGTGGGCTATGAGTATAGCTCGAGTGATAGTAAATTACGGGTTTCTAAAGGGTTTTTAAATTCACATAATGCGCTAATGGGGGCTTTGTATATGACTTCATTTGATGTGAGTAATATGCAATACATTCTTAAACTTGATGCAAGGGGTGCAATAAATGTGCCCACATTTAATGCCTTTGAGGGTGGGTTAGCCTATGATGCTGATATTCTCACATTTAATTATGGGTTAGAATCGCGTTTAGGAATGGTGTTCTATCCCTTTGAAATGGGGTATATTAGCCCTGAGATTGGTTTAGGCTACGATTCAATGATAGTTAAGGGATTTGAGATAGATAAAAATCCTGTGGCTAATGAGATTTATCCAAGACATATTTGGCATTTCCCTCAAGCCCTAGCAAGTGTGAAGTATTATCAAGCGTGGGGCGTTACTATGCGAGGGTCATTATTGCTTGGTGTGCGCTATAACATATTAAACACACCTAGTATTTCTTTTACTAATGGGAATCGAGGTGATAGTAATGTGATTGAGTTACCAAGTTTGTATTTCAATGTGGATAGTAGTTTTTCAGTGGCAATCTCTCGCACCCAAGAGCTTACTTTTGCATATAGTGGAATCTATCGAAGTGGCGGACACTCTCACTCATTATCGTTAAAGTGGCTAGCGTATTTTTAACTCTCTTATAGATTCTCTAAAACTTCATTGTTAAAATCTTTGGTTAAAATTGGCAAATACAAAGGTTGTAAATTGTATTAAGGATTGCAATGAATTTATACGAAGCATTGGTGTTAAAACGACTATATTTGCGTAAAATGTGTGGGGAGAAATATTGTGAATCTCTCTCTTTGCAGCCAAAACTTGCACCAAACAAACTAGAAACACTTGGTGGTGGGGATTTGCGCTCTAGCATTATGCAGTGTAGTATGTGTGAGTGCGCAAAACATACCACAAGTAGAATCCCCGGGATTATCAATCCCCAAAGCCCTCTTTGTTTTATCACACAAATGCCTTTAATCGCAGATTCTACTAATGCTGTGTTTTTGCAAAACAAAAGCGCGCAAATGCTCCAAAAAATCATCGCAAATGTTTTTTGCCTCCCGCTTAGCAATGTTTCTATTTTGTCCTTAATAAAATGCCCCTCGCAAACAAGTCCAAGTGATGATGAGGTGAGTGCGTGCATTGGATTTTTGCACGCTCAAATGGCAAAAATTGCTCCCAAAGTATATATTGTCTTTGGCAAAGAGTGCCTAGCACACTTGCTTGGAGAGAGTGTCATAGATACACGACATTATGGGAGAATTTTGTGGCATAATACCCATAATTTTTTACCAACTTATTCGCTCAATGAAGTGGTGCGTAATCCTTCGCTAAAGCCAGAAGTTATGCAGCATTTACAAATTGCAAAAGGAATGCTATGAAAAGAATCGTGTTTGTTTTTGGTCTTTTGGTGATTCCCTGTGTAGCCAAAAATGTCGTTATTTCGCCATTGCCTCTGCCTAAAATTGAAGTCGTGAATCTAGAAACACAAAATTGCCCTAAACGATGTTTGAATAAACTCTATGAGGAGGGCGATTACATTTCTTTTATCGCACGCTTTGGTGATGAAGAGGATGTGGAGTTGCGTGCAAAGCTTTCTATCGCAATGCAAGAAATCGGTATTTTAGAAATGCCAACACCCCCACAACAAAGCAATGTAGCTGGCGTAAAAGTCGCTCTTTTAATGCCAAAAAAGGTTATTGGGAGGTATTTTACTGCAAGCATTGATACAATTTTATCATATTTAATGACTCGTGGTGGGGATTTTAGCTTTGAAGTGTTTAACACCAATACAGAAGATTCTAAAGCTATACAAGAGGCTTATGACCGCGCTGTCGCAGGAGAAAACAATTTTATCATTGGTATTTTTACTGCCAATGGGGCAAAACATATTGCCAAAGATTTAGATATTAGCACGCCTATTTATTTGCCTACTATTAACGCACGGCAAATTCAAGATGTCAAAATCCCTAAAAATCTCTACTTTGGCGGTATAGATTATGAAAAACAAATAGAGATTTTACTCTCTTTGAGTGGAGGAGAACAAATTGTCGTATATAACGATAAATCCCAAACAGGCTCGTATCTTGGCTCATTGTTGCACGCTAAAAATGCAAAGATAGTCTTTGAGCAAGCCATTGATGGTAAAGACGCCAAAGCGTTTAATAAACTTATAGCTTCACAAAAGGGATATTTAAAATCAAGTGTAGCGATTTTTAATACACCGGGTGTCCGCACGGGGCTTATGATAAGTATAATGGGTTCAAGTGGCGCACGCCCGAGGAGAATGCTCTCAACACAAGTAAATTACGACCCATCGTTACTAAGTCTCATTCAGCCAAGTGATAGAAAGGAATTATTTGTTGTGAATGTGATTGACAAAGTCAATCCGTATTTATTGGAATATGCTGCTTTGCTTGGGAGGGATTTGAAGTATAATTGGGTGAATTATGCTACTGCCGTTGGTGTAGAGTTACTTTTGGGAGAGGTTGTGGATAAAAAAAGTCGTTATTTTAATGAAAGATTCTTAAACAACCAAGTTGATTACAAAAACAAAGTGTATAAAATATCAGGAGATAGCTTTTATGAGTGGCGTTAAGCAATCAATGGATTCTAAATTGCTAGAATCTACTCTATCACGCCACGCACTCACAAAGGCTGGATTTGACTTCCGCTTCTATCCGAGTAAATGCGAGCAATGTGGCGGGAAGTGCTGTGTGGGAGAGAGTGGCTATGTATTTGTGAGTGTCGATGAAATGCTAGCAATAGCAGAATTTTTGGGATTAGAGTTTGAATCTTTTACACAAAAATTTGTGCGTAAAGTGGGTTACAAATTTTCACTTATTGAAAAAAGATTCTCACACACAAGCGTATCCAATGATTTGGCTTGTGTGTTTTTTGATGTTGGAAAATGTGCAATTTATCCTGTCCGTCCAAAGCAATGCAAGGAATTTCCATTTTGGGACGCACATAAAGCAGATTCTTTAGATTCACAAAGCAAAGAAGCCTTACAACAAGAATGTTTGGGAGTGCAATTTTGAAGTTTTTACAAAAATTAGCCATTGCTATACTGCTTGGGATTTTGTGTTTTGGTGTCTTA
Organism: uncultured Helicobacteraceae bacterium; assembly: GCA_934728205.1. Classification (GTDB taxonomy): domain Bacteria; phylum Campylobacterota; class Campylobacteria; order Campylobacterales; family Helicobacteraceae; genus Helicobacter_F. Next base: position 7,660 of record CAKVEH010000026.1, on the reverse strand, counting down.
CTCGGGGCATTTAATGAAGAAGAATATATGTTTAAAGCCCTTGATTTGCAAGACATAGAGCCTAAAAAAGCGCGAGATATGTATTTGGTGCTTTATGAAGAGACACAAAAACCTGAATATCTAAAAGAGAGCATACTTTTAAGTATGAGTTTTGAATCACCACAAATAGTGCTAGGCTACATTAACGATTTTTTAGCTAAAAACGGCGATGAATCTAGCGCGCCAATTTCACAAGATATGGAAATAAACAAAGCAAGCTTAGATACACATCTTAAACTAAATAACATTGATGAGGCATTAAAAATCGCCAAATATATAGAATCTAAAGAAGATGAGCCCGTTATCCACAATGTGCTAGGCGTTTTGTATCTTGGACTTGACCAAAAAGATGAGGCATTTAAGCATTTTGAAATTTTGTATAATCAAACGCGTTCTCCTGAAATTTTGTTGCGATTACTTTCTTTATACAAGCAAGATGGCAAAATAGACAAAGCTGTGGAATTGCTTGATTCCCACTTGAGTGGGCATCCTTGTGAAGATGACATTTGCTTTGAGGCATTGTTGCTTTATGATAAGGCTGGAAAAATTCAAAAACTTCAAAGCATTCTACAAGAGCAATACAACCAAGAATCTAACATTGCTAATGCGAAAAATCTTATTTATGCCTATACTTTGGGGCAGAAATATACACAGGCACTACAAATCGCAAAACTTTATCCATTTGAGCCACATCTTTTGTTTGAGCTTTATGTGGGGGCGAAAGACTATAAAAACGCTCAAGCAAGCGCACTTGAAGTATATAAAAGCTACAAAGAGCCGATGTATCTTGGATTTTCACATCTTTATGCTTTTGAAAGCCTTGTCGATAAGCAAGATACAAATCGCGTAAAAAACATTATCAGTGGTATGCAACAAGCTATTGATTTAATCCAAAAAGATTCATTTTTAGATTCCCAAAAAGAGGGGAGTTTGGGCGTGTTTTATAATTTTGTTGGGTATTTAATGATTGATTATGATATAGATTTGCAAAAGGGCGTATGGTATGTGCAAAAGGCATTAGAGATTGCGCCTAATGATGTGGCATATTTAGATTCTTTGGCGTGGGGATATTATAAGCAAAATGAATGCAAAAAGGCGCGTGAAGTGTTTTCTAAGATTCCCAAAAAAGAAATTAAAAAAGATGATGAGTTAAGCACGCATTCTAAAAAACTTAATTTGTGTAAGTAGGCATTTTTTTAGGCATTTTTGGCTATAATTGGTAAAATTTCTATGCAAGTTGAGCGATTTAGAATCTAGCTAATTTGGTTTGCAAAAGGAGTAAAAATGTCTGCGAGTATGCAAAAAGTCGACCAAATAACAAGCCTACACAAAAATAATGAGTTGCAACTTTTGTGCTTTCGTTTAGAAAAGGGTAAGGATTTATATGCGGTTAATGTGTTTAAAATCCGCGAAGTCATAAAATACACAGGTTCGCTTACCATTGTAAGCCACGAGGCAAATACACTCATTGAGGGGTTGATTACCATTAGGGAGCTCACTGTGCCTCTTATTGATATGAAAAAGTGGTTTTTCTATGACCCAAGACAAAGGACCAAAGATTTACGCCAGCATTCTATTAAGCGTCCTGCGGGAGAGGCTGATATTATTATGATTTGTGAGTTTTCCCGTTGGACTATTGGGGTGAGAATCTATGAAGCTGATAGAATCTTAAATAAAAAATGGACAGAAATCGAGCAAAGCTCAGGCGTAGGTGGTAGCGGACAAAATGCCAAACTTGTTTCACGCACGCGTTATTATGATGGTAGTCTTGTGCAAGTGGTCGATATTGAAAAAATGCTTACTGATGTGTTCCCGTGGATTGAAAAAGAAAAAGAAGAAGAAATGAACAAAGTCTCTCAAGTCCAAGCAACCAAATGCGTGCTTTTAGCCGATGATAGCCCAAGTGTGCTAAAAACAATGCAAATTATCCTAAACCGCATTGGTGTGGTGCATTATGACTTTGTTAATGGGCGCAAGTTGCTTGATTATGTGTTTGCTCCAACGACTGATATTAACAATATTGGAATGGTTATAACAGACTTAGAAATGCCAGAAGCGAGCGGTTTTGAGGTTATTAAGCAAATGAAAAACAATTCCGCTACCTCACACATTCCTATTGTGGTAAATTCCTCAATGAGTGGTTCAAGTAACGAAGATATGGCACGGGGTCTTAATGCCGATGAGTTTATTTCAAAGTCTAATCCCGTGCAGATTGAAGCAGCAATTAGACAGCTAATGATTCACTAATTAGTCTTATTGCCAATGCGAGATAATGCCACCATTGCTCTTTTAGATTCCATTCGCACTCCTTGCTATATCTTAGAACGCGAGAGGCTTATACACAACCTCAATATTCTTAATACATTTCAGCAAATAAATGGCGTAAAAGTTTTGTTGGCTCTTAAGGGATATGCGTTTTGGCGTTGCTTTGAGGAGGTGAGAGAGGTTTTAGGCGGGAGTTGTGCAAGTGGCGAGTATGAAGCGAGGCTTGGTTATGAGGAGATTGGCGGGGCAGACGATAGAAAAGAAGTTTGCGTCTTTAGCCCAGCGTATAAGGAAATAGATTCTCTTTTGCCTTATGCCACACATATTATTTTTAACTCTTTTGCTCAATATCAAAAATTTCTCCCACAAATCTTGCATCATAATAAGCAAGCCTCCCATAAAATCTCAATAGGCTTGCGTGTAAATCCTTTGTATAGCGAAGTAAATCCAGAGATTTATAATCCTTGCGCACCATTTAGCCGGCTTGGAATCACGCCAGATGAATTTCAAAGTGGTGTAGCGCAATTTGGCTTAGAGCATATTGAGGGATTGCATTTCCATACACATTGCGAGCAAAATGCCGATGCACTCTCCCGCACTCTCCCGCACTTTATAAAACATTTTGGCAAATATATTACAAAAATGCGTTGGATAAATTTTGGTGGTGGGCATCATATCACGCGTAAAGATTATGATGTCGCACTTTTGGATTCTGTTTTGCGCGAGTTTGTGGACACTTATGGGTGCGAGGTATTCTTAGAGCCCGGTGAAGCGGTAGGCTGGCAAGTGGGTATGTTGGTAGGAAGTGTGGTGGATATTGTGCGTAATCAAAAAGACATTGCCATCATAGATGTAAGCGCGAGCGCACATATGCCAGATTGCTTAGAAATGCCATATCGTCCAAATGTGTTTAAGATTTCACAGGGCAAAATGGAATCTGATAAGGGCGAGCAAGAGGGAAAATACCACTATCGTTTTGGTGGTCCTACTTGCCTCTCTGGCGATATAATCGGGGATTTTAGCTTTGATAGTCCGCTTGAGGTGGGGGATAAAGTCGTATTTGAGGATATGTTGCATTACACTATTGTGAAAAACAACACCTTTAATGGCGTGCCATTGCCTGCACTTGGAGTGATTGAAAGGGATAAAACATTGCGAATTTTAAAGGAATTTGATTATTTTGATTACAAAGAGCGAAACTAAGAGCAACATTGTCTTTGAGAATCTCCTTATGCTCGCACCTTTGGCTGGCTATACGGATTTGCCATTTAGGAGTGTGGTGAAGAGATTTGGCGCAGATATTACGGTGAGTGAAATGACAAGTGCGCACGCGCTCGTGTTTAATCCTAAAAAAACTTTGCCACTTATCGCCAAAAGTCCTAATGAAACGCCTTATAGTGTGCAAATCGCTGGCTCAAAAAAAGACATTATTACCAAAGCAGTTGAGATTTTAAACACTCAAGAGGGCATTGATATTATTGATTTAAATTGTGGTTGCCCAGCTCCAAAAGTCGCTAATCACGGCAATGGTAGCGGACTTTTGCAAAATTTACAACTCTTAGTTGAGATTGCAAACCTCATTAAAGAAAAAAGCAACAAAAAATATGTGAGCTTGAAATTGCGACTTGGTTTTGATAAAAAAATCCCCCTTGAAATCGCTCACGCACTTAATGATACCAATGTGGATTTTGTGGTGATTCACGGCAGGACGAGAATGGATAAGTATAAAGCAGAACGGATAGATTATGATTCTATCGCGCTTATTAGGCGACATATCGCTATCCCGCTTATCGCAAATGGTGAGATTAAAAGTCCAAAAGACGCAAGACGCGTGATGGATATATGTGGCGCACAAGGCGTGATGATAGGCAGGGCAGCTGTGAGTGCGCCTTGGATTTTTTGGCAGATTAAGCATAGCACCGATGAGCTCCCACCTATTGTGAAAAAAGACATTGTTTTGGAGCATTTTGATAAAATGATAGAATCTTATGGCGAGCGTGGGGCGATTATATTCCGCAAAAATTGCCACGCATATAGCAAGGGGGAGTGTAATGCAAGTGAGTTTCGCACACTTATAAACTCTACCGCTGCACCTAGTCAAATGCGCGAAGCTATTAAAGAGTTTTTTAGCAAGTAATTTTATTTGAGTGTTATTTCAAAATTACTGCATTCACATTCACAACCCTCTATTAAGCCTTTAATGTCGCGTAAAATATCGTTGGTAGCAAACGCATAATTATCATCAATAAGGAGGTGTATTTGTCTTTTCTTTTTTGTATCATAAGAGCTAATAACGCATTTTGGCTTCTCAGATTCTATAAATTCATAGAGTGCCTCTTCATAAGAATTGCGTAAATACGCTATGACATTCTCTGCTAACTCTTTAAAAGTTTTTATACCTTTTTGCTCTCCATTAGGGAATTTAAGGCTTTTTAGTCTGTTTTCTTTGATTTGTGTTAAATCAGATTCTAGTGTTATTAAAGTGCTATCTATTTTTCTATATTCTTGTGGTAAGTCTTTGAAAATTTCTATATCAATAAATTTTTCATATAAGGCTTGTGAGCGTGTTTTTATGTCATCTAATCCCCAAGAAGTTTTATCTAAAAAATATTTATTTAAATGTAATGAACCATTCTCTTTTAGAATCTGAATTTTTTCTTGCATAGGTTTATTGCTTAGTGTTGAGTTAATCGCACTTAGAGTGAGGTTGCCAAAGGTATGCTTATATTCTTCTAATTGCTTGATTTCATCCTCACTTAAATCCGCTTGCCATTGTTTAGTAGGACTTTGTGGATAAAAATGCTCAATGGTAAGTTCGCTAGATTCCACACATTCTTTGTTGGTTGAGAGTTCGATTTGGTAGAGAATAAATGAAATAACTTTTTTAAGTGAATAGGCATTGACATTGATAAAGTCTTTTTCTAGCATTGTGTTGCTAGGGAAAGATTCTTTACCACTTTTTTTAGCGAGGTATTTTGCAAGCGAAGTAGCATTTATACCATCGGTTTTTTTAAGTCTATCATAGAGTTCATACAGAGTGTTTGCAAGAGCGTTACTTTCTAGTTTGCAAATACTTCTTCTTACATTGTGTGCCACAAGGATATTAAGCATATTGTTGAAATTAGTAAAATCTAAGACTTCGTTTTGGAAGTCATTGCAAAGTCGCATTACAAATGGCAACGCCACGCCAAATTGTAAGGTTTGTAGCATACCAAATTTATCACAGAGTGCGTCTTTTTGCTTAGGGTTGTCATAAGGGTCGTTAAACAATGCTTTTTTATTATTTGTTATAACTTGATAGATTTTGGCGTATTTGAGGAGGTCTTGCAATGCTTTTTGCGTATCGTTTTGAAATTCTTCTCTAAAGAGTTGTTTAAATATTTCATAGATTCTTTTTCTTTTGACTTGGAGTCCATAATACACACGCAAATATGCTTCTATAAATTTAGAGAGATTATTCTCATCACCTAAAGTATCTTCTAGTTTTGCTATATAGTTTTTATACAATTCCTCTTGGTTTGTTGGTTCTTTGTCCATTAGTAAAAAATTACGGATTAAATCCATATCATCAAGGGATTTTCCTGTGGAGTTAATAGACTCAAAAATAACTTGTGGGTTATCATTTTTTGGGTCAAGTGAGATATTGGCTATTTCGAGTTTGTTCATCGTCATATAAATAGCATCTAGAATCTTGGGTTGCTCTTTTTGAATCTCGTCTAAAAAGAATTTGTAGTTTTGGATAATTTTGGAGTTTTTGTGTGTTTCTTGGTATTCATCATTCATCACAGATTCTAGGGCTTCTCTATCTTTTTTGATAGGCTTTAAGCGCAGTTTGTATGTATTTTTATTTGCTCCCCCCCCCCTAATTGTTTAAAATTTAGAAAATTTGTTGTAATTTCCTCTTTTATAACTTCATTATTACTTAGTTTTTGTATTGCTTTTAATAGTAAGGTAATGGTGGTAAGTCGCTGTTGCCCATCAATTACCACACATTCTAATTTGTCAGCACAATCGTGGGTGATATAAGTAATTGTGCCAACAAAATGCTTTTGTTTTTGTCCATTAGCGACAGCTAATATATCCTCTAGGAGTTTTTGGCATTGTGCCTTATCCCACGCATAGTTGCGCTGATAGGTGGGGATAATAAATTGTGTTCTATTGGTTGTGAGAAATTCATTGAGATTGCTTTTGGCGATATTCATTGTGTGTCCTTTGTAGCGATAGATTAAAAATCCTAGAAGTATAGCGAAATAAAGTTATTTTATGAGGTTTTGTGGCTATGCTCCCATAAAGGGAGCATTTGAGAGGATTTATTTTATTCAAATGATGGACTATTCCACTTCCGCGTCAATGACATCATCATCGCCTTTTTTGCCTTTTTTCTTTGGCTTAGCTTCTGCATCGTTTTGGTTGTTTTGCATAGCTTGAGCAAGAGGCTGCGCCTTATCGCTTAGGTTTTTAACCTTAGATTCTATTTCCTCTTTGCTCGCGTTTTCATTTTTGAGGCATTCTTCTAGCTCTTTTGTCGCTTCTTCAATCTCTGTGGCGACTTTAGAATCTAGGGCATTTTTGTTGTCCTCTAGGCTCTTTTTGGTTTGATACACTAAGCTATCAGCTTGATTTTTTAGCTCAATAAGCTCTTTTTTCTTTGCGTCTTCTTCTTTGTGTAGCTCGGCATCTTTGACCATTTTTTCGATTTCGCTATCACTTAACCCGCTTGAGCCCGTGATTTTAATTTCTTGGGACTTGCCTGTGGTTTTATCTTTCGCACTTACAGTTAAGATTCCATTGGCATCAATATCAAAGGTTACTTCGATTTGAGGCACACCACGCGGTGCAGCTGGGATACCTTGCAAGTCAAATCGACCAAGCGATTTGTTGTCCTTTGCTAGCTCTCTCTCACCCTGCAAGACATTGATAGAAACCGCTGGTTGATTGTCCTCATAAGTTGAGAATACTTGCGTTTTCTTAGTTGGGATAGTAACCCCTCGCTCCACCACTTTTGTAGAAATTCCTCCCGCTGTCTCTATCCCCAAAGACAACGGCGTTACATCAAGCAACAACACATCTTTGACATCGCCCTTTAGCACGCCACCTTGTATCGCTGCACCCACAGCCACGACTTCATCGGGATTTACCGATTTGTTTAGCTCTTTGCCGATGAAGTCTTTTACGCGCTCTTGGACTTTTGGGATTCTCGTGCTTCCGCCAACCATTACCACTTCGCTTATATCGCTCTTACTTAGCCCCGCATCTTTAATCACAGAATCAATCTTTGTAATCGTCTCATCAATCAAATCCTCAATAAGGCTTTCAAACTTCGCACGCGTGAGCTTTTTTACAAAGTGCTTTGGAC
>CAKVEH010000025.1 GCA_934728205.1 uncultured Helicobacteraceae bacterium | reverse complement strand
GTTATATACCACGCTTTCATTATTCCCCATTTTGCCTTTATCAAGGCGGTCAACGTGGTGTTTGACAAAAGTCATTGCGCAAAATGGCGTATTGACATTTTGTCGAAAAAAGACATTTTTGATTGATGCGGATTCCATTGCTAAATGCCACGCCTTATCATCAAGTCTCGTGCCGACCACATCAAGGGCTTCTTTTGTCTTAGTGATAAGAACTTGATACATTTTGTTAAACACCACTTCAAAGGCTTTATAATTATCTTTAACAAAATTTTCGCACATTGCTTTGAGCTTATCCATAAGTGCGTTAATAGTATCTGCATCTGCTTGTGTCTTTTTAATCATACCTTGCACTTCTGTCTGGCGCGCTTGCAAGACATTCACATCGCCCTTTTTTGCATCAATTTTAGATTGCAATGAGCGGATTTCCATATTACACACACGGATTTTGTTATCAATTTGGAGTTTCTTTTCCTTAAAAGCCTCAATGGCGCGCAACACGCCTTTGTAGTGATGTTGGGAATCAAGAAAAGTTTCTCTATAAATTTTATCAATGTTGATATTGACATTCACCTTAAAGGCATTATGCGAATATTCTAATTGCTTAATGATTTGGAGCTCCTCAGCAAAACTATCCATTGAGGCGTGCTTGTCGTTATACACCAAGTAATCAATAGCTTTTTGTAAAAACGGCTTTATGATAAGGTAATTAAGTGGCTTGTCTTGCAAATCACAAGAATCTTTGTTTTCTTGCTTAATTTTATCCAAAAAGCTAATGGCATTAAACTCATCTCTAAAATGCTCTCTAATGGATTCTTGTGCGTCTGCACTAAGCTCTATGTTTTCTAGCTTGGCGTAATTGGTTTTTGTGAAGATTTCTTTGGCTATGGCTGCTTTGGCATCGGCTTCTTTTTGTTTGAGCTCTTCATCTGTATTGGTGCGCCAAAAGTCAATCTCGCGCACCAGTGAGCCCTCAGGAAAGCTCTGATAGCTCGAAGCTCTGCAATCCACAATGGTATAACCCCCCTCATCAGGAGTGCGAAACTCCACAAACATTCCAACAGATGGCATCATTCTTGGGTCGTGCCAACTATTAGCCCGAAGTTCAAAGATTTTTTTGTTAATATCTGAAACCACACCATTTTTGGTTTGATTAGAATACCGCAAAATTTTCCCGTGCAAGTTTTCCTCCAAAAGTTTGAATTATTAAAAAATCAAAATCGCCAAAACTGAATCAAACATAAAAGCTAATCATAACAAAAAATATACTTTTGTGGAGTAATTATGCTATATTCTCTTAATTTTTTAAAAAATCTAAACACAAATGAAGCCTAGAAGTTGGGCTTGCTTTATAAAAGGTGTGAAATTTCGCTATAATGCCAAATCTTTTACAAACCTTAAGGATGAAGTATAATGTCAAAAAAACATAAAAATAAGGATAAAACGCCTAAAGATTCAAACCCCCAAGCATTCAAACAAACAAGAATCTACCCCTATATTTTGTTTAATGTGTTTGTTGTGTTTAGTTTCTTGGCTACTTTGGCTGGTGAGAATGGAGCGGTTGGAGTGATTGGAGAGAAGATTGGTGCGCTTAATATTCATATATTTGGCTATGTGGGCTATGTGTATTTGCCATTATTGCTCTACCCAGCCTATTGTTTATACAAAACACCACATTTAACCTTTCATCAATTAGAAGTTATTGTTGCTTCTTCTCTTGGGTTTGTAAGTATGTTGCTAGGACAAAGTCTGCTATTTGGTGTAGGAGATTTTGGCAACAGCGTGGTGGGCGTGTTGCGTGGATTTATTGGTGATTTTGGAATCTGGGTTTTCGTGTTTGGTTCATTGCTCTTGGCATTTTTTGTTGGGACACAAAGTAGCGTAGATTCCTTAATTCGAGCGTTAAACCCTTACATTAAACCCATATTTAGCACTATTAGCGAAATCACAAACGCGATATATACTGAAATAAAGGATTGCTTTATTCTGCTAGGCAAAGGGTTGAAAAAATGTGGCGCGTTTTTGGGTGGGAATTTTTTAAATCTTAGCACAAAGAGCAAGGAGCAAATGCTCCAAGCATATCAAAGCTACAAAACAAGCGTGCTAGAGAAAAAACAACAAGCGCAAGCACAAGAGGAGGAACGCATAAGGCATCTGCAAGGCATTCAAAACCTACGACTTGATAGTGATGAACCACAAAACCAAACTCCCACACAACCTGCTCCATCTATGCCACAAGATGCGCAGCACAATGTCCCCATAGATTCCCAAACGCAACAACTACAAGAGCCACAAGAACAAAACATTGTCCTTGAACTTGTAGAATCAAACAAAGAGCAATCAAGGCAGTTTTTAGAAGAACAAATCGCGCGATATTACAGAGATAGTGCCCATCAAGCCGTGCCGATTCCAAAAGATGTGCAAGAAGAATCTAGTGGCATTATCATAAAAGAAATACACAACACCATACACCAAGAAAACACAAAAGACACGAACACCCAAACACCACAAGACATTTATAAACCAACGATTGAAGCACACCAAATCAACGCTTCTAGCGTGTATCCATCATTGCAATCAAAAAGTCAAAGCGAAGTGCAAGGCATTATGGAAATTACCCATCCGCTAGACATTGCCTCGCTTATCGCGCCACAAGATTCCATCGCACAGCAAGCGAGAGAAAAGCACGCACAAAGACAAAGCCAAAATACGCCCACACCACAAACTTCATCGCCAAGACAAGATGCTCCATTGCAGCAAACAAAGTCGCTTATAAAAAGTATGCACGAATCACCACCTATGCAAAATATCACCATTAAAAAAATTGAGACAGATGCACCACCCACAGAAGAAAAACTCCCGCTTAGAGCCATAGATGGTGCGCCACCGCCACCGCCCAAGAGACCCGAGCGCGTAGCGATTAAAGAACTCGCCGAAAACCAAAAACTGCTTAAAGACTTGGAGCGAGGGGGAAGCGTCTCTCCACTTAATTACAAGCTCCCCACTACAAGTCTTCTCAACAAGCCAGATGGTGTGAAAAATCAAATTGATGATGGAGAAATTGACACAAAAAGCCAGATTCTCCTAGAAAAACTCAAAACCTTTAAAATTGATGGTGATGTAGTGCGATTTTACACAGGACCTATCGTTACGACCTTTGAGTTTCGTCCTGCTCCAAATGTCAAGGTCTCTCGCATTTTAAACTTAGAAGATGATTTAGCCCTTGCGCTCTCGGCTAAGTCCATTCGTATCCAAGCTCCCGTGCCGGGCAAAGATGTGGTGGGCATCGAGATTCCAAACAACAAAATCGAAACTATTTATTTGCGTGAAGTCTTAGAATCTGATTTGTTTAAATCCACTCTCTCTCCACTCACACTTGCTTTTGGGAAAGATATTGTAGGCAATCCTTTTGTGCAAGACTTACGCAAACTCCCACATTTACTTATCGCGGGCACGACAGGCGCGGGGAAAAGCGTGGGATTAAATGCGATGATTCTCTCACTTTTGTATAAAAACTCGCCCGATAACCTTAAACTAATGATGATTGACCCAAAGCGCGTGGAATTTTCGCTATACAGCGACATTCCTCACCTCATCACGCCCATTATCACCGACCCTAGAAAGGCAATCACTGGCTTAGTAAGCGCAGTTAGCGAAATGGATAGGCGGTATGAAATGATGAAAGATATACGCGTAAAAGATTATGAGGGTTACAACAAACGAGTTAAAGAAGAGGGTGGACGAGAAATGCCTTATCTTATCATAGTGATTGATGAATTGGCGGATTTGATGCAAACTGCTGGACGCGAAGCAGAATCTCCACTAGGGAGAATCGCTCAAATGGGTAGAGCGTGTGGAATCCACCTCATCATCGCCACGCAACGCCCAAGTGTCGATGTGGTTACAGGCACGCTAAAAGGCAACCTCCCATCGCGCATAAGCTACAAAGTAGGAAGCAAGGTGGATTCTAAAGTGGTGCTTGATACCACAGGGGCAGAAAGTTTACTTGGCAGAGGCGATATGCTCTTTAAAATCTCGGATTCTATGATACGATTGCACGCGCCACTAAGCACGGAAGAAGAGATTGAGCGTGTAGTGGATTTCATCAAGCAACAACGCAATGTGGAATATGATGAGAATTTCTTGCTTGATAAAAAAGAAAGCGTGCTTGCTGGAAGCGATGAAAACAATGAAGAAGATAGCGAAATATTGGGGCAAATTAAACGCTTTATGTTGGAGAGCAATTCGACTTCTATTAGCGCGGTGCAACGAAAGTTTAGCATAGGCTACAATAAGGCGGCAAAATTTGTCGAGGAGCTTGAAAAAGAGGGATTTCTAAGTAAGCCAAACCACAAAGGCGTGCGTGATATTTTATAATGCCCTTAGGCAAGAATTTAATCCTTGCCTAAGACAAAGTTACTTGCGGATTAAATACCGAATACTTGAGCCAATTTGCTCGACTTTTAGCACTTCATATCCGTGATTTTTCGCATCAATAGGAATGTTATTGATACTTTGTGCGCAATCACTAATGACCTCTAAAATCTCGCCCTTTTTAAGACTTGGCAACGCTTCAAGTGTCGCAATCGCAGGATATGGACAAGGCTCTCCTTGTAAGTCAAGCTGATAAGTTGGGATTATTTCGTTGCTCATTTTTGCCTCCTTAGTCATTTGTATCTGTTTTCTTAAAATACGACCTCTGCACCAAAAGCACAAAGCCCAAAAAAAGCAATAACAACGCGTAATTTGCCACTAATCCACCATAGTTGCCAAAAGATTCCAAAAGGTTGATTTTAGGGAAATCGGTCGCCAAAGGTGCGGCATAATAATCCCAAGTAGCAGCAAGCAGTGTCGCGCCGATGACATTGCCAACACCCACTACCCAATAATGCGTCTGTCCCTCAACGGCACGATACATCCAGCCACATTCACAGCCTCCAGCCACTACGATTCCAAAGCCAAAGAGTAATCCACCAATTACGGCATTTGGTCCTGCCCAAGCGGTCTTTGGCGCGACATCAAGTAAAATGTAGCTAAATACACCAATGCTTGAAACAATCATACCAAAGATAATCGCGCGTGCCATCACGCCACGTCCCGTTAAAAATAAATCTCTAAACGCAGAGGTAAAGCAAATCTGCCCACGAGAAATCACAAAGCCAAATCCCACGCCAAACACAAGCGCAAGCGCAAAAACGGGAATCTTCTTGCCTTCAGGCACTGCACCAAATGCCATAATAGAGCCAGCCCAAATAGCCGCCAAAAGCAACACACCAACACCTAATGCAAAAAAGAGTTGCCTTCTTTGTGGGCTTTGTGTAATAGCCTTTTGAGAATCTACTTTAACAAGCTGGACTTTTGCGCGAAATATTGGCAAAACAACCACTTTCGCACCAAAATACACGCCCACCATTGAGGCGATAGTAAAAAACCACGCGTGCAGGCTAAACTGCGGAATCCCCGTAAAAAAGCTTGCCAAATTACACCCCATACCAATGCGCGCACCAAAGCCAGCGATTGCCCCACCAATAAGAGCTTGCGCAATGCGAATGTTGCTTTGAGGGAGGCGAAACTTCACATTGTTTGCCATTAGTGCTGCTGCGAGCGCACCAGCAAACATTCCTATAATCATAACGCCATCTACCCTATCTAGTGGCGTGCCTTTAAGCCCTATGATTTTGAAATATCCCCAATCACTTGTATCAATCCCAATGAAATTAAGGATATGTCCACCCCAACGAGTAAATTCGCCCGTTACAGCCCAATAAGTGCCTGTGATTCCAAAATAATATGCACTCATCACACCAAGTGCGATAACTGCAGGAACAGGCGACCAAAATTTCACCAAAAACCGCTCCCTAAATCCGTGCCAAAATGAAGAATCTCTATCCATTTCAATCACTCCAAAAACAACAAAATAAGATTAGAATCTGCTTTATGTGAAGTCTATGTGAGACAAAAGAATCTAATGTAAAGCCTTAACCTAAGGCGAATAAAATGTGATTATAACACAAAAAAGCTAAAATACAAGCATTTCGCGTTTGAGTTTATTTAACGCATCAATTTGTGCTTTTAGCCTCTCTACTTCCGCGTCAATTTGTGATAGAAGTGTGAGATTCAACCCCTCTGGATAATCTTTTGAGCCTCGTTTTATCATAATGTAATCTACCATCGAAATTTTTGCCATTCCTAGCAAAATATTGATGTCATCACGAATGTCCTCAATTTTTTTGAAAATTTCATCAATGCGTTCAAACATTTTGCCTCCTTAATGGGATTTAAGATTTAATACCAGCACTTATCAGTGTATGTAAGTGTATCACGCCTTGTATTATATTTTGCTTATTTGTGATGATAAGTATTTGAATTTTATTTTGCTCGATTATCTTTAATGCCTCAAAAGCAAGTATATCTGGGTCATTGCAAGTTTTTGGATTTTTGGTAGCATACAATAAAGCGTGCGCTTGCATATCAAAATCCTTTTGCATTAACGCCCTACGCAAATCTCCATCGCTAAGCACGGCGACAAGTTTGCCATCTTCTACAATAAGTGCGTTCCCAAGCCTTGCTTCACTCATCACTACAATGCACTCTTTAAGCGAAGCGTGAGAATCTATAATAGGCAGGTTGGTTGTTTGCATTAAGTCTTTAACCTTTACAAATAGCCTCTTGCCTAAGCTCCCACCGGGGTGGAAAGAAGCAAAACGCTCTTGTGAAAAATTACGATAATACATAAGGCACACGGCAAGCACATCACCTAATGCAAGAGTGAGTGTCGTAGAGCTTGTGGGGGCTGTTTGGAGAGGACAGGCTTCTTTTTGCACGAAAATATCCAAAAACAACTCACTCATTGCAGAAAGACTAGAGTTTTTGTCTTTGCTCATTGTGATGATAGTATTGCCAAGTCGCTTAATATGGGGAATCACATTTAAAAGCTCCTCACTCTCCCCACTATAACTAATCGCAAGCACAACATCATCTTTTTGGATAACGCCCAAATCCCCGTGCATCGCCTCCACAGGATGCATAAATATACTTGGTGTGCCCGTAGAAGAGAGCGTAGCAGCAATCTTTGCGCCAATATGCCCGCTTTTACCCACACCCGTTATGACAAGTTTTCCCCTGCTTGTGCCAATGACTTGCACAATCTTTTCGAGTTGCGCACTATTAAGGCGCGAAATAGAATCTAAAAGCGCGCTAGATTCTGTTTCTAGCACAGATTTTGCGATAGCCAAATAGTCGTTTTTCATTATGATAACCTTATACCACATACGCCATTGCTTCAATGGCAGGATACTTTTTCACTTTTTTAAAGATATGCTTTCTAAAGGTTACAATGATTTCTTGCTCTAAGCCATTGGCGTTAAAATGCTCTTTTTTGTAATTTTGAACAATGAGTTCTAGCACCTCGCCCATTTCTTTTTCAAAGCCCTTATCCTCTTTATTTGCCACTAAGCCATAGCTTGAGATTTTAGAACTAAGAATCTTGCGCTCTTTGCTTACTTGTAGCGATACCACCACGATTCCATCATTAGCGAGCACTTGCCTATCCTCGACAATGTCAGTGTCAATTTGGCGATTGATTTGGTTGTCGATGAATATTTTACCATTTTTTACACTACGCACTTTTCGCATATAGTTTGGATTGACTTCGATTTGGTCGCCATCTTCCATAAGAAAGATATTTCTCTCATCTACGCCACATTTAATCGCTGTTTCTTTGTGTCTAGCGATATGGTTGTATTCGCCGTGCACGGGGAGGAAAAATTTTGGTTTGATAAGTCGCAACATTAACTTTTGCTCCTCTTGGGCGGCGTGCCCACTTACGTGGATTTCACTAAAGTCTTGATATGCTACTTTTGCGCCTGATTTCATCAAAAGGTTTATTACCGCTGATACGCTCCCCTCATTGCCCGGTATGGCTTTCGCAGAGATAATCACCATATCACTTGGTTTAATCTTAATATGGCGGTGCTCGTCTGTTGCCATTCGATATAGCGCACTCATTGTCTCTCCTTGAGAGCCTGTGGTAACAATGAGAATCTCCTCATCGGGATATTTTTCCACTTCGTGCGCCTCGATAAAGACATTTTGTGGAATCTTAATATAGCCCAGCTCCAAAGCAATCTCTAAATTCTTTTCCATTGAACGCCCAATAACTGCAACCTTGCGGTTAAACTTTATCCCATAATTGATTGCTTGATACACGCGGTGGATATTTGAGCTAAATGTGCTCATTATCACACGCCCTTGCGCCTGCTTAAAAAGCGCATCAAAGGTCGGCCCTACGCTAGATTCACTTGGTGTATTGCCTGACCTATGTGAATTTGTAGAATCACTAAGCAATAACATCACGCCCGCTTCCCCATAATGCGCTAATCTATGCAAATCTGTGGGCAAATCATCAACAGGAGTATGGTCAATTTTAAAATCCCCTGTATGGAGTATCACGCCCGCTTCTGTCCTAATGGCAAGTGCGCTTGCATCAATAACAGAGTGGGTGATATTTATCCATTCCACCTCAAACTCATCAATGACAATGGGCTTGCGCTTTTCTACGATTCTAAAAAGCGAGCGATACTTTTCTAAGCCGTGCTCATCAAACTTACTTCCAATCATTCCAAGTGGCAAAGGTGTGCCATAAAGCGGAAATTGCAACTGCTTATAAAGATATGGCACTGCGCCAATGTGGTCTTCGTGGGCGTGCGTGATAATTACACCCTTAATTTTGTCCTTAATCGCGTGCAAATAGCTAAAATCTGGAATCAAAATATCCACCCCGTGCATATTTTCATCAGGGAAACTCATACCTACATCAATGACAATGGCACTATTTTGTGTTTCAATGACAGTGATATTGCCACCAATTTCACCAAGCCCACCAAGTGGCGTGATTCTCACACTTGCCTTAGTGTTTGTGTTGATTTTTGCGTGTGCATTAAGACTATCTTTTTGAATCTTTAGATTCGCTTCAACGCCCTTCCTCAAATCTTTATGCAACCCCAAATTGCTTTTTTCATTTGGGTTTTTTACTTCTCTCACGCCACCTACGCTCTCATTTTCATCATCTTTACGATGAGAAAATGGATTTTTTCCAACCCACTTGCGCCCCTCAAATTTTTCTTTATTTTTGTTATCAAATGATTTGGTGTGAGATTTATTGCCTTTTTGTCCATCTTGTGTGGAATCTTTGGCAGGTTGTTCGCTTTTAGAGCGAAATTTTTTAGTGAATTTTTGAAATCGCCCCTCTTTTGGCTGATTTTGATTGTTTTGCTCTTCCATTATAATGCTCCTTGTAATTGCTGAAATATATGGTGATATTGCTCTGTGCTCACCTCGTTAGGTCGAACATTGAGAGAAATATTAAGAGTAGTAAAAATATGCTGTAAGTTTGCTAAATGCTCCAAATTATTGATGAGCTTTTTTCGTGGCGCACTAAAGGCTTTGCGTAAAAATACCTCAAAATCCACAAAATAAGATTCTCCAAATAAATGGGGAGCAAATCTATGTTTTTTCTCGGTAAATTTTTCTACACAAAATACACTTGAGGTTACCTTTGGACTTGGATTAAACGCCTCTTTAGGCACATCAAAAAGCAACCTCGCTCTACTAAAACTTTGTGTCAATACGCTTAATGCACAAAATGCCCGCTCTCCCACATTCGCACAAAATTTACGCGCTACTTCTTTTTGTGTCATTACCACAAATGCCTGACATTTTTCATCACGCAAGGCGCGCAAAACAATATGTGTAGCAATATAATATGGCAAATTGGCAACAAGCATATACTCACTTTTCCAAAGCCAACCTTGAGTATCCTTACAAGCAAGCACATCTTGGTTAAGCAACAATATCTTGTTGTCCTTAATGTCATTTTGCAGGCTTGATACATTGGTTGGTTGCGCGTTTAAGCATTCACTGATAAAATGCCCATCACACAACATTGGTGAAAAATTTTTAGCAAACAAAGAACACAGGTCCTTATCGACTTCATACGCCACTAAAGAACCTAGTTTTACTAACTCTTTACTCAAATCACCCAAGCCAATCCCAATTTCTACCATCTGTGCAGAGGATTTGGGAATCGCTTCAATGATTCTTTGAATATAAGACATATCGTGCAAAAAGTTTTGCCCAAAATGCTTTTTTACTCTATACTTCGACACAATCTACCAAAGACCTTAAGAAAATAGATTTGCCACGCATTATAGCAAAATTTATGTAAATGTAAATTGTTCTTGCAAATTTACACAACAAAATGTGCCAAATGTGGCATAATTGCTAAAGCAAAATATGTTCTCAATTAAAAAGCAAGTCGGTTTTGACTTTGAATTTCTAAAAAAGTGTTGAAAGGATAATTATGGGCTTTGCAAAACGCATTATCCCCTGCCTTGATGTCAAAGATGGACGAGTGGTGAAGGGAGTAAATTTCATAGGACTAAAAGATGCTGGCGACCCAATAGAAATAGCAAAAAGATACAATGATGAGGGCGCAGATGAGATTGTATTTTTAGACATAACAGCAAGTGTAGAGAATCGCGGTGCAATACTAGAAGTGGTGAAAAAAGTCGCCAAAGAAGTGTTTATCCCATTTAGTGTGGGTGGCGGAGTGCGAAATTTAGACGATATTTACGCGCTTTTGAATGCGGGGTGTGATAAGGTAAGCATTAACTCCGCTGCGATTAAAAATCCCGCTTTGATTGAAGAGGGCGCGAAGCGATTTGGCTCGCAATGTATGGTGGTGGCTATTGATTACAAAAAAATCGCGCCACAATCGTGGAGTGTCTTTATCAATGGCGGGAGAATTGACACAGGCAAAGACTTGCCACAATGGTGCAAAGAAGCATATGAACGCGGGGCTGGAGAAATCCTACTCACAAGTATGGATAATGATGGAATGAAAAATGGTTATGATAGAGAGGGGTTGCAATGTGTAAGTAAAATGGCACAGATTCCAATAATAGCAAGTGGTGGCGCGGGGAAAATGCAAGATTTTTTAGAAATTTTTAATACGGGAGCAGATGCGGCATTGGCGGCGAGTATTTTTCATTATAATGAAATAACAATCAGCGATTTGAAACAATATTTGGCGGATAATGCCGTGCCGATTCGGCTGTGAAAATTTTAAGGCGAAAATTT
>CAKVEH010000024.1 GCA_934728205.1 uncultured Helicobacteraceae bacterium | reverse complement strand
AGCTTGCTCTGCGCCAAAGCCAATGCTTCGCGTGCCAAACTCTCCTCAATGCCTGTCATTTCATAAATGATACGACCCGGCTTGATATTCATAACCCATTTTTCCACACTACCCTTTCCTTTACCCATTCTCACTTCTAGTGGTTTTGCAGTAAGTGGCTTATCAGGGAAAACACGAATCCAAACCTTACCAGCCCTTTTGATATGTCTTGTAAGGGCAATCCTTGCTGCCTCAATCTGACGAGAATCAATGCGTCCAAGCTCCAATGCCTTGATGCCGATATTCCCATACGCCAAGCTCGAGCCACGCATCGCTTTACCACGATTGCGCCCTTTCATCTGCTTACGATATTTTGTCTTTTTTGGCATTAACATTTTTTATTGCCTCCCTCTTTTTGTTCTTTTTTGAGAATCTCTTTCTGCTCCATTGTCTCTTTCATCTCTCTCATCTCTTTCTTGTTGGATTCCCTTTTGCAAAACTTCGCCTTTAAAAATCCACACTTTTATGCCTATGATTCCGTAAGTTGTGTATGCTTCAGCAAAGCCATAATCAATTTTTGCACGAAGTGTGTGAAGTGGCACACGACCTTCCATATACCATTCTGTGCGAGCCATTTCAGCTCCAGCCAAGCGTCCAGAGACTTTTACTTTAATGCCCTTTGCGCCTGATTTAATCGCTGATTGCATAACTTTTTTCATCGCTCTTCTAAACGCCACACGCTTTTCTAGCTGTGTTGCGATATTTTCTGCGGCAAGTTGAGAGTTTGTTTGTGGGCGTTTTGCTTCTTTTATATTGATGGTAACTTCCTTGCTTACAAGCTTTTTAAGCATTTCTCGGTTTTTCTCAATATCTACACCCTTCTTACCAATGATAAGTCCGGGTTTAGAAGCGACCACAGTTACGCGGACTTTCCCAGCTGCACGCTCAATAATAATCTCACTTACCCCTGCATAATACATTTCTTTTTTCAAAAATTTACGAATTTTATGGTCTTCTAAAATATTTGAAGGTGCTTCATCAAAAGCTGGAAACCAGCGTGAAGCCCAATTTCTGTTTATCCCTAATCTTAACCCAATCGGATTTACTTTTTGACCCATACTTATTTGCCCTCACCTTCAGTTTTTTTGCTTGCCTTTGGCTTAGTTTGTTTTGGCTTTGCAGAATCTATGCTAGATTGCACATTTGCCTTTGTAGCCTTAGGTTTAGTTTGTGTTGTTTTTGACTTAGATTCCACTTGCGTAGATTCTTTAGCTTTAGGTTTAGCTGTTGCACTTGTTTTTGTCGCTTGAGACTGACTTGTGCTAGTTTTTGTGCTTTGTTGTGTTTCTTTGGATGGCACTTTATCATTACTTTTAATTTTTGTTTGTTGTTTTGATTTTAGAGATTCTTGAGATTTTTGCGTCCCAACCTCTACAAAAATATGCGACATTGGCTTTCTAATAGGTGTGGCACGACCACGCGCTCTAGGCGTGAAACGGCGCAAAACCGCACCTGCATCAACCCTACAAGAAGTAATAACAACCTCTTTGGCATCATAACTACCATTTGCCACAGCTGAAGCGATAACTTTATAAATCACGCGTGCTGCCTTATTAGGTGTAAATTCCAAACTTGCAAGCGCAAGCTCTGCATTCATTCCCTGCACTTCCCTTGCCACTAAACGCGCCTTTGTTGGAGAAAGTCTAATATTTCGTAACAATGCTTTACTCATTTTTTACCTCTGTTTATCAATCTTTATTTGCCAATTTTCTTTTGGACACTACCCTTATGCCCTTTGAATGTCCGTGTAGGTGCAAACTCCCCGAGCTTGTAGCCCACGTGGTTTTCTGTAATATACACAGGCACAAACGCCCTGCCATTATGAACATTAAAAGTTAGTCCAATCATATCAGGGAGAATCGTGCTCCTGCGCGACCAAGTTTTGATAGGTTTGTTGTCTTTTGTCTCTTTACTTTTGGCGACTTTCTTTGCCAAATGAGAATCTATAAAAGGACCTTTTCTAATCGACCTTGCCATTGTTGCTTCCTTTATTATTTTTTCTTTCTTGAAATGATAAGTCTATCACTCGCTTTTTTCTTGCGAGTTTTGTAACCCTTAGCAGGCGTGCCCCAAGGTGAGACAGGATGTCCGCTAGAGCCTGTCTTGCCCTCTCCACCTCCGTGTGGGTGGTCAACTGGGTTCATCGCACTACCACGAGTTTGCGGGCGCACTCCCAAATGACGATTGCGCCCTGCCTTGCCGATAGAAATATTGATAAAATCCTCATTTCCTACCACGCCGATTGTCGCCATACATTCCTCTAAAATATAGCGCATTTCACCACTTGGCATTCTTAGGATAATGTATTTGCCCTCACGCCCCATTATCTGCGCGCTTGCTCCTGCACTTCTAGCGAGCTGTCCGCCAGCACCTGGGTGCATTTCGATATTATGCACGATTGTCCCTATGGGGATAGCTTTTAGCTTCATTGCGTAGCCTGTCTTTATATCCAGTCCAGATTCTGCGGCGATGACTACACTGCCTACACTTAGCCCGCTTGGCTGTAAAATATATCGTTTCTCACCATCAGGGTATGAGATGAGCGCGATTCTGCAGTTGCGATATGGGTCGTATTCAATCGCCACCACTTTACCCTCAATATTAAATTTATTGCGCTTAAAGTCAATGATTCTATAAAGTTTCTTTGCGCCACCCTCTTTGTGTCGGCTTGTGATTCTGCCATTATTATTACGCCCTGCACTTACGGGTAACTTCGTCAAAAGTCCGCGCACACTAGGTTTAGCCGTAATATCTTTTGAGCTAAGGTTACTCATAAACCTGCGAGATGGCGTATATGGTTTATAGGTTTTAATTGCCATTTGTTACTCCTTATACTGATAGCGCATCGATTTTTGCGCCCTCTGGAATCTTTACATAAAATTTCTTAAAAGAGGCTCTTTTGCCAGCTCTCCCACGAAATCGCTTTGACTTCCCCTCTTGTCTTAAAGAATTGATTCTAATAGGAGTGAATCCAAAGTATTCTTTAAAAACGGCTTTAAGTTGATTTTTGCTTACACCATCAGCTGTCTGCACGACAAGCACACCGTGCTCCTGCATAGAAAGCGACTTTTCTGTATAAAGGATTGCTTTAATATCTGTTATATCTGCCATTGTCGCTCCTTACGCCTCTTTAGGTTTTTTTGTAGATGTTGTGCTTGCTGGTTTAGATGAGGGCTTTTTCGCCTCCTCTTTTTGCACACTTTGCTTTACTTTATCGTGTTTTTGTGTAGATTCCTTGCCGATGAGTGCCTCAAAAGCCTGCTTCTCTATCACCACTGAACGAAAAGTCGCTACAAGATACGCATTAAGCTCATCAAAATCTACCAAAAAGCAATCACGCAAATTGCGAAATGCCAACGCACTCTTTTCATCACTAAACTGTGCGACAAAAAGCGCGTCTCGCACACCAAGCTTTGAAAACTTAGCAAAATCATCTTTTGTCTTCCCGCTACTTACCGATACAGAATCTACGATAAACAAAGCTCCATTTTGTGCCTTTTTCTCTAACGCATATTCTAATGCCAAACGCTTTTGCTTTTTGTTGATTTTTAATGTATAGTTGCGCTTGCTCGGTCCGTGCGCTACACCACCGCCTACAAACACAGGCGAAGTGATACTCCCTGCGCGCGCTCTGCCACCACCTTTTTGCGCCCAAGGCTTTTTACCACCGCCACTTACATTACCACGCGTCTTTGCTAATGCACCATTTGCGCGGATAGAAGCCTCATACGCCTTAACACACAAATAGAGATTATGCTCGTTGATGTCTGCATACGCCTTTGGTAGCTCGACCTCACTGCTTTTTTTAAGATTCTCATCTAAGAAAATTGCCTTACTCATCACCCAACCTTTATTTTAACTTCTTTGTAAATCTATGATTAAATCACTTGGATTCTACCATAAGCACCCTTATGTCCAGCGACAGAGCCCTTAAGCACCAAGATATTACTTTGCTTATCAAACGAAAGCACCAAATTTTTACCATTCACAAGCTCATTGCCATAATGTCCAGCCATTTTTTTGCCCTTTTGCACGCGTCCTGGCCACTCGCGATTCCCAATAGAACCCAATCGCCTATGGAATCTTGAGCCGTGCGCCGCAGGACCACCTTGAAAGTTCCACCGCTTCATCGCACCGCTAAATCCACGCCCTTTAGTGTAAAAAATGCTTTTTACTGCTTTAGCAGATTCCAAAGCTTCAAAGCTCAAATCACCCTGTTGTGCGCTCCCTAACTCAAGTGTAGCAAACTTATTAAATTCCTTGCTTAAGTTATACTTTTTTTGCACTCCGACTATGGGTTTGTTTGTGCCCTTACCTTTAGAGTAGGCTACTATGGCTTTGCCATTTTCGCCCACTTCGCACACCTTAGCATTGAGGACACGAAGCAGTGTAACTGCCTCGCTCTTGCTCCCTATGGTGCGACTCATACCAATCTTTTCAACGATAAACTCCATACAACTATCCTTTTATAAATGTAATCAAATCTACTTATCCATCGAAGTTACTTCTACATCAACCTCAGGGGCAAGTGCTAAACTCATCAAGCTATCCACAGTCTCAGGTGTGGCTGATATTATATCAATGATGCGGTTATGCACGCGGATTTCAAACTGCTCGCGTGAATCTTTGTTGATATGTGGCGACTTTAGCACGGTATAGCGTCTCTTCTTAGTCGGTAGTGGGATAGGTCCTTTGATTTCTGAACCTGTGCGCTTCACTGCCTCTACAATAGCCGAAACCGAACGGTCTAAAACCCTGTGGTCATAAGCCTTTAACTTCAATCTAATCTTTTCCATATCTATCCTTTTTTGCGCAAAGAACTCATTACTTTTGCAATGTTTTTAAGGTGTGAATTGTAGTAAAAAATTTATTTTTTTGCAAGAGTTTTTCACACTTTTGGCATTTTAATTTAAAGTTATTTCCTTTTTATAAGGATATTTGATTAGTAAATTTCGCAATTCTATTGATATATTGATATTGTGTTAAGAAAATAAAGCATCCAAATAAGTTTATGCAAGTAAGTTCAAGTGAGTATGGTGGGGGGAGGTCTATGCGACAAGATAGAGATTGCTACGCGAGGATTTAGAAGTCTTGCGTAGCAATGATACATACAAATTGTGATAAAGGGGAGAATGCCAAAAATATCTAACAATCCCTAAAAATTAAACATATATCTTAAAAAAATATTCCAGTTTTGCCTTGATTTGATGACATTATTCATTACGTGCATTCCTTGACCAATACTCTTAGTCGCTGTCTCGCCATCGAGGACTGCTCTAGAGTATATCGGCACTCGCACACCGATTTCCCAAGACTGAAAGCCATAGGTATTCGCCCTTAAGCCCGCAGTAATCGCCATATCAAGCCCAAAGCGACTATCATCTAATCGCTGGTTATTTTTATTATACCCACCGATATTTCCATTAGCAGAGCTGTTTTGCAAGGTATTATATACGCCTAAAAGTTCTTCTAAGCGCGAAGAATTCCAATACTGTATCCCAGCACTCGCCCCTGTAAATACGCCTGCCGTAAAATTCTTACGAAAAAAGAAATTTACCATTACATCGACATTGGCATTAAAATTGATTTGATAAGTTTTTATATTCTTGCCACCGGGTATGGTAAAAAGAGGATTCCCACCGCCGGCGTAACTCAACTCCTTACTCTCAAAGGTAAAATCATTATAAAATACCGAGTTATACACCCTTAAGCCAAAATGTTTTCCAAACCAATGGTTATATCCAGCTAAAAGCCCATATCCTATCCCATTATCTTTATGGCTAATGGGGTCCCCTTTACCATCAGTTACACTAATTCCGTTGAGTTGTTTATGTGTATGATTTTCGTTGTATGAAAAGTCGCCATATAAAACTTGCAAACCAACAAAAAAGCCATTTTTATCGCTGGGCTTGATTTTTTTCTTTTGATTTTGAAATCTCGCCCTCGCATCAAATAAATCATCAGCATTAGGAGCCGCCTGCAACGGGATAACCCCCAGCATTGCCACCACAAGAGAAGCAATGATAAACTTACGAGGGGGGGGGGGGGAGGGACTGCGTGTCGTCATTGTGTGAGAAATTTTTATCATAGTAACTCCTTGTTTTTGATAAAT
Source organism: uncultured Helicobacteraceae bacterium (assembly GCA_934728205.1). GTDB lineage: Bacteria > Campylobacterota > Campylobacteria > Campylobacterales > Helicobacteraceae > Helicobacter_F. The sequence goes on along the minus strand of CAKVEH010000024.1, from coordinate 5,543 downwards.
TTTATTTCATTACAAAGTTTAGCACAAAAATCGACTATTTTTACATAATTTTTCATAATTTTTACAAAAAATCACTTTGTCATATAAAAATCCTACAATAATTTTGAAATTTTGCCCTAAGATTCTCATTTATTGCTATTTTTTGCTACCATAGCGCATTGCATTATTATACATTATATTTAGGAATCGCCAAATGTTTAAAGATATTTTCGCACTCACGCTGGTTTCATCGTTACGCTTCTTTGGGCTTTTTATCGCATTGCCCGCTATTGGTATTTATACGAAAAGTTTTGAGACAAGCGCGTTTTTGGCAGGGATTGCCGCTGGTGGGTATGCTATCACACAGATTATTTTTCAAACCCCATTTGGAATCCTAAGCGACAAATACGACAAGAAAAAAATCATTCTCATAGGACTGCTGATTTTTATCGCGGGCTCTCTTGTTTGTGCGTTTTCAGATTCTATTACTATGCTTATTATCGGGCGATTTTTACAAGGAGCGGGGGCGATTGGCAGTGTGATAAGTGCGCAAATCGCCGAACTCACAAGAGAAGAGCAACGCCCTAAAGCAATGGCGATTATGGGGGCTGGAATCTTTATAGGATTTATCTTAGCGATGATTTTAGGACCACTTATAGCTGGGTATTTGGGGCTTAATGCCATATTTTTCCTCACCGCAATTTTAAACATTATCGCACTTGGGATTTTAGTGCTAAAAGTGCCATCCACGCCAAGCATTGAGTATTCTTTTAGCAATGCGCCTTTTAGCGACATTGTAAAAAGTAAAAATTTGCAAGTAATGAATTTAAGTTCGTTTTTACAGAAATTTTTAATGATTAGCACCTTTATCCTTGTCGCACTCACGCTGGATTCTAAATTTGCCTACAATGAGCAAGATTTGTGGGAGATATATGCGCCAGCTGCAATCTTAGGACTTTTAGCACTTGGTCCAAGCAGTGCCTTAGCGCAAAAAAAGGGATACTTCAAGCAAATAATGCTTTTTGGGATTGTGTGCTTTGCTCTATCTTATCTTTTGCTAGGAATCGGTGTGTATTATGATGCGCTTTGGGTGTTTGTAATAGGTGTGTTTGTGTTTTTTGTAGGATTTTCCATTCACGAGCCTATTATGCAAACGCTCACAAGTCGCTATCCTAAAGCTCACCAAAAGGGAAGCGCGCTTGGATTTTTTACCACGATGGGATTTGTGGGGTCTGCTATTGGTGCGATAAGTGCTGGAGAGGCGTATCAGCATTTTGGTTTGTTTGCCTTAAGCATAGCCACAGCATTTGTGTGCGTGGCGTGGGGGATTGTGATGATATATTTCTTAGAAAATCCAATCAATGAAAAAAATCTCTATCTTGAGATTGCACGCTATCCACAAGAGCACTACAAAAGGCTTGATTCTCTAAATGGTATTATTGAATGGTATAGCAATCTCACACAAGGTGTAGTGATAGTGAAATTTGATAATACACAAATAAGTGAGGAAAAGATTATCCAAACTCTAGAGCAAGGGGTGTAAAATTATGGAAAGTGAAAAATTTGTCATAGCGGGTGTCTTAATCGTGTATATGATTTTTTTAATCTATCGCAATCGACATTACTTTAAAAAAGACTAATATTTGGGGGAAATAATGCAAGACTTTCCATTCAGTGATGAGGAACTACAAACTCCTGTGGAAGTGGTTATTGAGAAAGTGCGCCCAATGCTAAACCTCGATGGCGGGGATATTAGCATTTTAGGGATTAAAGATTCTAAAGTGTATGTGCGACTAGAGGGTGCGTGCCACGGATGTCCAGCAAGCGCAAACACACTAAAATTTGTCGTGGAAAATAAATTAAAAGAGGAAATCCATCCTAACATTGAGATTATCAACATTCCTCACGACCAGCCAAATCCCTTTGCTTAAGCTCTGTAATTAGCGTATATTGATGGGAATCTTTAATGAGATTCTAAAAGAATGCTGTGTGGGCGTATCTTTCGCGTAATCTGTGCGATAAATCAATGCAAAATGCACGGGGAAACTTGGGTAAAGCAATGCCCCAAAATCTATATAATTTCCGCTCTCTAAATTTGCGTGCTTAAATCGATAGCCAAATCCAAGAGAAAAACTTAGAGCTTGATGTCCTTTGAAATTTAAAAGCTGTGGGTGATAATATCCCTCTGCACCCAATCGAAATACAGAATCTAATGGTGCGTGAATATCAAGTGCTTGCTCATAACGCGCCTTTGCACCAAAGAAAAACTTCCTATTTGCACACTCACTCGGCAATCCCAAAGAACCTATGTCAAATGAAAAAAATCTCGGGGGCAAAGGTTTGTTTTCATCTCGCAAATTCCACATATAACCAAAACCAAAACTTGCAGAATTAAAGCGATTTGATATGACATTAAGCCCGTGAGCGCGAGAAACCCTACCCTCCTCGCAAAAAGTCTTTGGAGTGGGTTTGCCATTATAAGTTATCTCTCTTTGCTCATCTTGCATTTGTGATTGTATCAATCCATCTAAATACTGCATTGCGCGAATCTCATCTTCTTTTGTAAATTCATCGCCCAATGCTATTAGCGGAGCTAGCACAACACACAGCGCAAAAACAACTCTGTTAAGCACAATTTCCCTTATGTGTAGATTCCAAATTTTGTGTCTCATCACTCGCTCCAAAAAGTAAATTTCTAATCATAGCAAAAAGCGCGCAAAATTCTCAAATTTTACACTATTTAATTTCTACGATTTCAAATGGTGCTTCGCGTAACATTTGCGCATAAGAAAACACCACGCCAATCATTATATTATTCCCACTTACGCGCATATTTTTACCTTGCAAGGCATAGAGTTTAGCAAAAGGAGCGATTTTAAGTTTTTTATAAAGATTAAGATTGTAGCGCACTTCAGTTTCTAAGTAATACTTTGGATTATATTCGCTTAGTGTTGTGTTGTGTAAATAATCACGGAAATTAAGCATAAAGGTTAAATTTGTAGTATTTCTTAGTCGTTTATCAAGGCTTAGCCCAATCTCATACCCAAAACTTTGTGTCTCAATATTTGGGTTAAAGTCTTTCTCACCAAAGGCAGTAAGCATAAAATTCTTTAACACAATCCCACTAAAAAGTTTCAATCCCGCGTTGATACGCACGATTTGTCGCCTGCCTAGCTCACTTGTCGATGGCACAAATTCCGTTTGGTAAGAAAGCCTACTATATGGACCAAATTCAAAATGCCATTTTGGCACGCCAAACGCCTCGTTAATCTCCCATAGTCTTTGTGTATAATCCGAGCTTAGCAAGATTCTATCAAGCGTTTTATTATCAATGGTTTTAGAATCTTTTGGAAAAATAACCGTGCGTCCATACTCAGCAAGCAACGAATTAAACACCACAAAATTACGCGTATAATAATCTGCATTTAAACTCAATATGCCTTGTGCGACAATTTGAGAATTTCCTTGCAAGCGCGTATCCGCAGAAATCGCATATAAATCTTGATTTTGCAAAGTAGTAGAAGAGAAATTTATTGACATTTGCTTTAAATCAATTTGCCAACCAATTTTTTGCTCCTTATATACAATCTCCACTTCCTCTTGCTTTGGTTGCTTGACTTCCTCTTGTTTAGGTTGTTGGACTTTTGGTTGCTCTGGTGTTGGTTGCTCTTGTTGGCTTTGGGTTGGTTGCTCGCCCTCACCTTGCGCACAAGTGATAAGCAACCCACTTGTGATACACACTCGCAATACATTCCATAGCAAAGTTTTCATTTTTGTCCTGTGTTATGAATTTTCTCTAACCACTCATTAAGCGTTTTTTCAAAGCCCTTGTTTGTAGATTCTAAAAGATTCAAATTTTTGGCAAGATAGCTTTGCTCTACCCAGCCACCAAAATCGTGGGGATAAAGATACTCTTTTGTGTGTGGTAAAATATTTGGTGCAATGGGAATTATCTCGCCAGATTCTATCATATCTAATGCGGTATTTATCGCCTTATATGCAGTATTTGATTTTGGAGAACTTGCGAGGTAAATCACGCATTGAGAGAGGATTATCCGCGCCTCTGGATAGCCTATTTTACTCACTGCAAGCATTGTGGAAGTGGCTATATTGAGTGCATTTGGATTAGCATTGCCAATGTCTTCGCTCGCCAAAATTACTAATCGCCTAGCGAGAAACTCCACATCTTCACCTGCAGCAATAAGGCGCGCAAGATAATACACACTTGCATTGACATCACTACCACGAATAGACTTAATAAGCGCAGAAGCAAGGTTGTAATGCGTATCTTGCTCACTCGCCCCATCGTGCAGAGCGGACGGACGCAGGGATTTTATAGAATCTATGCTAATTACTTGCGTGAAAGATAAGGCTTGCAAGGTATTTAACATAGCGCGGGCATCGCCTGCACTGATTGTGATAAGATACTCACAAGTCTCTTTGTCGATACATTTTGTAGAATCTGCACTTTGCTCTACGCTAGATTCCACAAAGCCCAAAGATTGTAATGCCGTGCGTAAAATACGCTCCATTTGTGCGTAATCAAGTGGTTTAAACTCAAATAAAAAGCAACGAGAGCGAATGGCGTTTGTGAGAGTGAAAAATGGATTATTTGTGCTTGCGCCTAAAATTAAACTTCTGCCATCCTCCATTATAGGCAATAAATATTCTTGCTGTGGTTTGCTTAGGCGATGAATTTCATCGATAAACACCACGCATTTAAGCAATGAATTTTCATATTGTGCAAGAAACTTTTTTAGCTCTTCGAGTTTAAAATTTGTCGCATTAAAAAATCCAATTTCACGCTTTAAACTCTTAGCTATAATGCGTGCTAGCGTAGTCTTACCACTTCCCGGAGGACCAAAAAATATACAATGTGGCGGAGCAAAACTCTCATCACTTAGAGCGGATTGTATGCTTTTACGCAATGGAGCATTTGCTCCAATGATATGCTCCTGCCCTACAAAATCATCAAAAGTGCTCGGACGCAAAAGTGTGGTAAGATTTTGCATTGTATGTGTCGCGTCTATTTTTTAAACAAAATGATTTCATAAGAGCTTTGCTTAATGTTAATCGCTTTAGAATCTTGTGCCTTTGGGCTTTTAGCAAACTCATCTTTAAACTCATCAATGATAGAATCTAGCTCATCAAGTCGCTCTTTTAAACGCAAAATAATATCTACGCCTGCGAGATTCACACCTAAATCACGCGTTAAGCGCAAAATTGTCTTAATCTTATCAATATCGCGTTGCGAATACAAGCGCATTTTACCCTCTGTCCTACCCGGCTCGATAAGCCCCTCTTTTTCATATTGACGCAAAGTCTGTGGGTGAATCTCTAAAATTTTTGCCACCACGCTAATCAAATACACAGGTTCATCGTAACTATACATTTACTCTCCTTAAGTTTATTGCTAACTCTGCTGTATTATGGTAATTCACTTTGAAGCAAATCGACTAATTCTTTGCTTAAATTTTCCACTTTAGGCAGAACAACCTTTAAACACACATACAAATCCCCTGAATTTTGTGTTTTGCGATTTTTTAATCCCAATTCCTTAATAC
>CAKVEH010000023.1 GCA_934728205.1 uncultured Helicobacteraceae bacterium | reverse complement strand
GGTATAGAGCTCTTGGAGAGTGTTTTTTGGCACTTTTTTAATGGCAAGTTGCCTAGAAGTTTCTTGAAAATCGTTGAGCAATAATTTTGTATCAATCATCACATCTCCTAATCTTGCTGTGTAACTTTGTGTAAAATCGTTGAAAATTGCGTAAAAAAAGCATTTCTTATTCCTTGAAATATTTGGTGATTTTAGTATAAAATAGCGTTATGTTTTTGTAATTTATTTAAGAATCTAAAATTTTATTTTTAAGAGGCTAAATGTTTGGTATAGGTATTTTTGAAATTTTAGTAATCCTCGTTGTAGCGGTGATTTTCTTAGGACCTGACAAGCTACCACAAGCGATTTTAGATATTACTAAGTTTTTTAGAGCGGTCAAAAAAACCATCAATGATGCCAAAGAAACCTTTGATAAAGAAGTGCGAATGGAGGAGTTTAAAAAGCAAGCCCTTGATTATAAAAATAGCGTGCTAAAGGATATTGATGATATTAAAAAGGGCACAGATTCTCTTACCAAAGAGTTGGATTTTAGTGATTTTAGTTTAGAATCTGGCAAAAAAGAGGAAGATTCTAGCAAAAAAGGCGAGGAGAAAACCCCACAAAAAAGCAAAGAAAGCCTTGCTTTAGAAAATCTTAATTTTCAAAGTGAGCTCCTTGATGCAGATATTGAAGCATTCAATAACGAGCGTGCAGAGCACGACAACGATAACACTCAAGCGACAGCTAGCACCAAAAGGCTTAAGAGCAAAGATTCTAATCCCAAAGAATCTCTAAAATCATCACACAAGCCTAAAGATTCCACGCCACGCACAAGAGCCATAAAAAAAGACTCTAAAATTACCAAAAAAGATTCTAAACAAACACAATCTAGGGCGACAAAAAAGTCAAAGAACACATAGAGGTAAAATATGTTTGAAGATTTAAAGCCACATTTAGAAGATTTGCGCAAGCGATTGGTTATATCCACACTTACTATTGGCGTAGCGTTTTGTGTGTGTTTTGGATTTTGGGAGGTGATTTTTGATTGGGTGGCTTTCCCCATACAAAGCGCACTCAAAAACGAAAGCATAAGGGCGCATTTAGCAACCCTTACCGTGCTTGAGGGGGTGTTTGTCGCGTTAAAAGTAGCGTTTTTTGGCTCATTGGTGATTGCTATGCCTGTGATATTTTGGCAGTTTTGGCTTTTTGTCGCCCCGGGATTATACAAGCACGAAAAAAAAATCGTTCTGCCTTTTGTGGCATTTGCAAGCACGATGTTTTTTTGTGGTGTGGCGTTTGCGTATTATGTAGTGCTACCTGTGGTGGTGGAGAATGTCTTGCTTTTTGGAAATGGGAAGTTTGAGGGAAGTATTAGCGCGGATAATTATGTAATGTTTTTTACTCGGCTTATTATTGGCTTTGGTATCGCTTTTGAACTCCCTGTGTTGAGTTATTTTTTAGGGAAAGTTGGGCTTATCACTGATGAGAGTTTGAAAAACTTTTTTAAATATGCTGTGGTGATTATTTTTGTCATTGCTGCGATAATCACTCCACCCGATGTGCTTTCGCAGATTTTTATGGCGATACCGCTTATTGGACTTTATGGGTTGTCTATTGTGATTTTAAAATTTACAAACCCAGCACCCAAAGGCGATGAGGAGAAAGAGAGTGAGTCAAACACACAAGATTCTAAAAACAACAAAGGTATGTAAGTGAATGCCTTAGATGTAAGTGATTTTTATGTGCGTAACTATGACTATGAGCTGCCGAGCCATCTCATAGCTTCTAAGCCCACAAGTCCGCGTGAAAATGGCAAACTCCTTGTGTATAATCGCTTAGATAAAAGTATTACACACGCATTTTTTAGGGATTTTTGTGATATTGTGCCAAATGATTATACGCTTATTTGCAATGATACAAAGGTGATAAAAGCAAGAATCTATGCGTATAAAGATTCTACAATGCAGGGCAAAAAGCTAGAGATTTTTTTTCACAAGCCCTTTGGCAGTCTTAGTGATACACAAACCCCTACATTTTTAGTCCAAATTCGTGGTAAATTAAAGCAAGGCGCGTGTCTTTTTGTAGAATCTAGCACACAAGATTTGACACATTATGACGCGGTGGTCCGTGTGGAGAGTCTTTTAGAGAATGGAATGCGTTTGGTAAGCTTTTGGCGTGATAGCGATATGAAAACCTCGCTTAGCATAAATCAAGTGCTTGATTTATTTGAATCTATCGGGCATATTCCACTTCCACCATATATCAAGCGGGCAGATACTCTTAGTGATATGAGTGATTATCAAAGTGTGTTTGCTAGGCATATTGGTGCGGTCGCTGCTCCCACAGCGAGCCTGCACTTTGAGGATAAAGACTTTGAGAAACTGAAAAAGCATTATGAAATTGCCTATCTTACATTACACATTGGCGCGGGGACATTTGGAAGTGTGAATTGTGAGGACATTAGAGATTTTGTAATACATACAGAATCTTTTAGCATTTCGCCTTTGACACAAGAGATTGTGTGCGATAATGCTAAAAAGATTTTTTGCATTGGGAGCACTTCGGCGCGTGTGGTGGAGCATTTTTATCGCACTAAAAAAAGCAATGGGGAGTGTGATATTTTCTTACACCCTAAGAATCCACCAATGCGCGTGAATGGTATTTTAACCAACTTCCACCTGCCTAAAAGCACGCTTTTAATGATGATAAGTGGATTTGTGGGGAGAGAAGAATGCCTTAGAATCTATGAATGCGCAAAGCAACAAGGCTATAAATTTTACTCCTATGGCGATGGAATGGTGATAATATAATGTTTGCAGATTCTCTTAAGGGATTAGATTTGTATTGTAAAGATTTGGGCGTGCGGATAGATTCTTCTGCCATTGGTGCGCTTGAGACTTATGCTAAGGAACTTTTGCATTGGAATAAGACACATAATCTAAGCGGGGCAAGCACATTTGAGAGTGTAGCGCGAAACATTATTGATTCGCTTTATCCATTGCGCTTTGTTGATGAGTTTAAAAGTTGTCTTGATGTTGGTTCTGGTGGTGGATTCCCAGCTATTGCGCTTGCCATTGTGAAAACACACAGCGCATTTTTCCTTAGCGAGCCTAGAGTGAAGCGGTTTGGTTTTTTACAACATATTGTTGCTACTTTGGGGTTGCGAAATACGCAGGTTTTTGATGTGCGTTTGCAAGATATTCCTATTACGCAGGTTAATAATATTGATTTAATCACTTCGCGCGCGAGCATAAGTGTGGAGGAAATTATGCACTATGGGCGTAAGTTTTTAAGTTTTAATGGACATTTTTTGCTTTACAAGGGCTCGAAGTTTAAGCAAGAAGTAGAGCATTTGAGCGTGGAGGAATGCTTCATACGAGATGAGAGAATCTATTTTTATAAAAAAGGATAGGAGTTTGTATGGTTAAAATTGCTTTATTTGTTGCGCTTCTTGCGTTTGTGTGGTTTATGATTGTGCGCCCACTACTAAAGGGACAAGATGACAAACACAATCACACCAAAAAGTCATCAAAACACAAACAAATACAAAGCGAAGAGATGTGTGAATGTGGAGTGTGCGGGACATTTTGTGCGATAAATGAGGGCATTAGACAAAATAAAGAGTTTTTTTGCTCTAAGCAATGTTATGAGAAATTTATAGAATCTAAAAAGCAAGATTAGGGGGATTTTATTCCTAATTATTCGCATTATGCTACACTTACACATAAGCAAAAACAAGGAATGTAAATGCAAAGAGTGCGATGGATTGGCGCGATTATTATGAGTATATTATTTGTGGGCGTGGAGCTGGCATTTAGCTATGAAAATATTGATGACGCACTTTCAAATGGAATCTCAAATGGTGATGTCATCTTTTATGGTGTGCATACCACTGATACTAGCTCACAGCAAGACCCAAAAAACGCAAATGCAGGCTATGGTGCTGGTAGCATAGGGTTAGCATATCGTTCGGAGTTTTATAAAAATGTGCGCTTTATGATAAGCTTTCGCGCAAGCTCGATGTTTTATCAACTCCACACAGATTCTCTGTGGGATGATGATATAAACTCTCCAAATAGAAAAGGAAGCAAGGGCGATGGTTCGATGGATTTTTATGCGAACTATCGCACGATGCTTGGACAAAGTTATATAGAATACTCAAATGGCAAGACAAGCGTGCAAGCGGGGAGAATCTTCGCCAAAGCACAATGGGCGGATAGGCTTGTTGATGGGGTTTATATTAGCAACAAATCCCTACCAGACACCCTTATAGAAGTCTTTTGGGCAAAAAATAATGGCTATGTGCAGTATAACAAAATGACAGCGATGAGCAATGTCAATCCACACAATACACTTGGATTGTTTGGAGTGAGATTAAAACATTCGTTTTTTGATGAGATTCTTTCATTAGAGGGCTTTTATAATGGCGCACCAAGCATTTTTAACGCATTTGGCGTGAAACTTAACACAAAATATACACATTCAAGTGCTTATGTGGGTGGAAGCCTTAGTGTGAGTTCGACATTAGAGGGGAGTCATAGCCTTAAGGGTAATAGCAGGGATAGTTTTGTTGTTGATGTGCGTGCGTATTTGGGGGTTAAAGATATTTTTGAATCAAGCGCAAATGGCTTAGAATTAAGCGGTGGCTTTATCCAAAGTGGTGCAAATGGCGTTGGTAGCCTTAATATCATTGGAAATAATGTCAGTCCGTTTTTTATGTGGGGAGGGAGAGCATTTTTACTCGGTGATGAGGCGGGTCTTGGTTTTGGTAAGATTAACTTCACTATACATAGAATCTCGCTCGCTTTTGTGTATGGCACAACTCGATTTACCAAACAAGCTACGCAAAATGCAATATTTGATAGAGTGAATGAACTTAATGTGCTTTGTGAGATTGGCATTAGCGAGCATTTTATGGTGTTATTTAATCTGCTTAACACACACGGAGGAAATAAGCTAATCTATCCACACCAAAATGCTTTGCACTTTGGATTGAAACTCTCATTTTAGGGTTTATGCGATATAGCCTCATTTGTGCTTAGCACAATACACAGGGCTTTAGATGATAAAATTGCGATAAAAGCTCATTATGACTTATATCTTGCTTACTCATTAAACTTCCAGCGCGAATATCGTGTAGCTTTGCCTTGCAATCATATACTAAAAATCCTTGAGATAGTGCCCTGTGCCGAATAACACGACTTTGTGAGTAGGTGCTTAAGATTCCATCTTGCTTCAAAAGCAGAGATAAATCACCAAAAAATTCTGCACTCCATAGACTTGGATTTTCCTTTGGACTAAAGGCATCGTGGTAAATAATATCAATGCTTTGCTTAGCAAGCATTTTAAGGTAATCTTGCGCATTTCCAATAAAAAGCTCAATGTGGAGTTGTGGTGTGCTGTATTGTTGTTTGGTGAGTAGATTATACAGAATCTCTGGTAGCCTAAGATTCTCAAATTCCTTAGGATATGGAAAATATTCAAGGTTTTTAAGCATTTTCTCATCAATCTCTGGAGAGTAGATTATAAGGTGGCAAGGCAGTCCAAAAAGTGTGTGGAAATACAAAGTGCCAAAAGTGTTATATCCTAATCCAAAGCAAATATCAAGGATTGCTAATTCTTTTTTGGCTTGATTGTATGAAATATGAGATAAATATTTTGTAAAAAATTGGTGAAAGTCTTTTGAATCACGGGATTGCAAATCGATATGAAGTTTTGCGTCTGTCTTTTTATGCGCATAGAGTAAAAAAGTCGGCAAAATGTGCTTATACAAACTCTCACTCAATGCCCCACATTTAAGGCTATGGTAGCATTGAGAGAAGTCTTTGTTATACGCGCTAAAGCTCCCATCTGCGCTTTTGCGCAGCTCTAAATTTATCATATCCCCTAAGATTCCCAAGAAAGCGTAAAAGTCGTGCCTTTGTTTGGCTCGCTCACCAATTGTATTTTTATGTTGTATTCATTACAAATGCGCTTGACCAAACTTAGTCCAATCCCAAAACCACCAGAGCTAGCATTAAAGCGACTATATCGCTCAAAAATTTTTGGCAAATCTTTTGATTGTATCCCAAAGCCCTCATCGCTGATTTCAAATATTCCTTTATCAAGCCTAATGGCGATGCTTCCGCCTTTTTTGTTGTATTTGATAGCATTGCTAAGTAAATTATCAAAAAGTGTTACGATTTTTTCTCTACTTGCCATAATGCGTGCAGGCTTAGAATCTAAACTTATAGAGAGATTTTTTTGTGTAAAAAATGGAGCAAAAAAGTCCAATCGCTCTTCTAAAAGGGATTGTAAATCCAAGTTAGATTTTTTGTCTTGCATACTATGAGGGAAGTTATAAGCCACCAATTCTCGATAAATATGTCCTAATTGCAAGCACGCAAGTTTGATGCGTCCAATTTTTTTGCGCTCCTCCTCGCTTAGATTGTGTGTTTTGAGGGTTTCAATGCTCATTAGCACAATGCTAATGGGTGTATTTGTCTCGTGTGTAGCGTCTTTTATGAAGTCATCAAGTTGTTGTATATGTTTATTGAGAGGTTTTAAAAATAACCGCACAAGCACAAATGCCACAATGCTCATTATCCCCAACACAAGCACAAAGATAAAGGCAAGGCGAACTTTGCTCGCAAATATAAGAGAATCTACTTTATTATCTTGGATAAAGATTCTAAATTTTGAGCGTTTTTTGCTCTTGTGTGGAGAGGGTAGAAATTCTGGGTCGATAATGACTTTATCTTCCACTTCATACACGCCTTTTGTAAATTCATCATCACTAGGATTTTTTGAAAGATTTGAAAATAACATTGTCCCATCTTTTTTAAAAATCCCAATATTATGTTCCTTGTTTTGCAAGATTTCGGGCAATGCCTCATCTATGTTGTATTTGTATTTGTGTAAAATATCATTGATTTCTAAGGTTTCTTCGCGCAGGCTTGCGACTTGTGTGAGAAAAATATTTCGCACTTCTTTTTTGTAAAAAAAGTAAAACAACCAACACAGCAAAATAATGCTCGTGCCAAGATAGAGTGATAAGATTTGTATAATGCTCTTGCGCGTTGAGTTATGGGACATAGCAATAACCCTTATTATGTTGATTGAGGATTTTGTCTTTGCCAATGATTTTGCGGATATTTTTGATATATGCACGCACGCTAAGCTCACTTGGCTCTTGTCCTAAGTCCCATAATTCATCAAAAATGCGCTCTAAACTCACATAAGTGTTAGGATTTTGCAGCAATAGAGCGAGCAATTTGCTTTCTTTATGGGTGATACAAAGCACATTATCATCTTTATAGAGGGTTTTTGTCAGCACATTAAATTTCACGCCATTCCCAAAGTCCTCAAAGTCTGCATTACGATGAGAAAACGAACGCTTAAGTAGGGTTTGGATTCGCAATTTTAGCTCTACAAGCTCAAAAGGTTTTTTTAAAAAGTCATCACAACCAGCATCATAGCCTGTTTGCAAGTCCTGCATACTTGAGAGGGAAGTGATAAAAATACAAGGTGTTGTTTGATTTGCTTCGCGTAGAAGTTTTAGCAACTCAAATCCAGCGAGTATAGCACCATTTTGGGAATCTTTTGGGGTGATATATTCCCCCAAAGGCACTTTAACATCTAAAAGCCAAATGTCAAATTTGTTTTCATACACAAGAGCAAGCGCATTGGAAGCCTCCGTGCAATGTGAGACTTCAAAGCCATCCTCTTGCAAAAATTCACACAAAATTTCACTTAAAACAAAATCATCTTCTAAGAGGAGGACTTTTACTGACATTAGATTCCTTGTTTTAAGTGTTGTTTAATTCATATTGTGTGCAACATTACTTTTTGCTTGCTTTAGCACCCTTGGCATCTTTTTGTGATTTAGAATCGCTATGATGCTGTGAGCATTGGTTTTTTGGGTCTTTGCAAAATTCTTCAAATGCTCTGTCTATCGCTACTTTTCGTTCGTAGTAGTCTTTCACCTTCATTTTATCAATGACTTTGCTCTCTTGGTTTTTGATTTTTTCTTTAAACTCGCGAGCTTCTTTGACCGTCATTTCTTGTGTGCGGTTTTTAACTTCAGTGTGATAGCTTGGCACATCACTTGGCGGTATGCTCCCAGCGATGTCGATAAGCTCTTTGTTGCTCGCTTTACTAAAATCAGCTGCCATTACAAAACCAGCAAACGCCATACTTACAAATCCTAGATACATAAATGCTCTCATTGCGCACTCCTTAAAAAATATTAGACAACACAAAGATTGCCTTAGCGCGAAATTATAGGAAATTTTTGTGAAAGTAATGTGAAATAGAGAAAATTTATTTAATTTTACATTAGGGCTCTTTGAGCAATCTTATCACTTATAAGATATACAGAGAGGATAACTCCTATGGTATCAAGCAAAAAAACAATCCACAATGCTATTGTTGCGTTATTTTCCCTTGCCCTAGAGCGCAACAAAACAAATATGCTTAAAGGAAAGCTAATAAATCCACGTCCCATATAAATCCAGCCAAACGCACATAAAATGCTTGCGCTAATTAACCCACGCATTTTATTCCTTAATGCAAAATTGCGCTCTACCAAGTGATTTCACTACCAATTCTCACGCTAAAATATTGCGGGATAGGATAGCCTGCAATTTGTGAGAATCTTGTGCTTGTCTGCAATGCCACATCGAGTATGCCAAAGAGATTTACTCCGCCTGTGAGGATAAGTCCATTATCTTGCGCAATATCCACCATCATACCAAGACGAGCATCAACCTTGTGCGTTACGATTCCCACGCCACCACCTATCATTTGAGATTTTTGTGCTTTAGTGGTAAAGGCGATAATGTCATTTTGTGTAAGGTCAGCATCAAAGGCTACATTAAACCCATCTTGTCTATAATACGCCACACCTGCGCGCATTTGTGGTTTAATGGTAATGCCACCCAGCGTGGATTGAAAGGTGGGGGAATTGACATTTTTTGCCACCAATCCAATGGTAAGGTAGCGAAATGTTGGCAAATCAATCTCATAAAGCGCACCTATATCTGCACCAAAGGCATTATCCGCCCTAAGATTCTTAAAATCCTGGGCGATATTTTTCATCTCCGCGCCTATGTCAGTATTGTTTCTAATGGCAATTTCTTTTTGTTTGCTTAGGGCACTCATAATTTTATAACTTGCACCAAGGCTAAGATTCCCCCACGGAGTGTAAAATGTCCTTGCATACCCAATGGGAATCTCTGTTAAGATAAGTGAAGAAATAGTGATTTTATGTGCCTCTGCATCGCTTATAGTGCTCCCAAGAGAGCCAATAAGAGAGCTAGAATCGTATTTTGTTTTATCGGAGAGTTCGTAAGTGTAGCCTGAATCGAGAATTTTAAGCTCATAATAATTCCCTCCAGATTCCAAAATAAGCCCAAGTCTATTTGGGTTTGCTCGTAACGAAATACTTGAATACATAGAGCCAAAATATCCTGCTGCAAGTGTGCCAAGCTCCTCATTGATTGGAGCAGAGCTAAGCTGAAACACAACACCGCCTTGTGCGTTAAGGTTGATATGATTATCTTGCAAGGAGTTTTTTACCGCTGCAATATCACTCATCGACTTATCAAGCCCTTTATCTGAGCCCTTGCCTATGGTGATGCTAAATGGTTTAGTGTTGTTGCCACTTCCACCAACTCCTAATTTATCAAAATCCACACTCCCCATAACGCTCTTAAGCAAATCTTTTTGCACTTGGTTAAAATCCTGCGATTTATCTACTTCACCTTTAATAGCACTAATTAAGTCGCTGTAATCTTTGCTCCCGCCCTTTCCGTTAATGTAGGCTGTGAGCATATCTTGTGTGCTTTGTCCAGTGCTTCCCTGCGAAGTAAGCACAGATTTTAGCGCCCTATCCACCGCTTTCATTACGCCATTTGTATTGCCACCACCTTTAAAGGTTTCTCCTAGCCTTGTAGCCGTATCTTGCATATTGCTTAAATCAATGCTCCCAAGCCTAGCGATATTCCTCTCACGGATATTTACTCCAGCGGAGTAACCCAATCGAATCTTTGGAGTAGCAGCAAGCAAGGCAGGATTATAATAAAGCCCAAATGATGAATTCTTTAGTGCGACACCTGCTCCACCCATACCAGCGGACACATTGCCCATTGTGCCAAATTCTAGTGCATTGCCCGTGCTTAAGCACATAGCTACACTCAGGCATAATAAATGAGATTTTTTACTAGATTGCGCAAAGAGTGCCTTGTCTAATTTTTTAAGAATATTAAAAAAAACATTCCTATAAAATCCCATCGTATTCCTTTGCTTTAATGTATCTCCTGCGTGAAATAAAGAGGCGTTAAAAACTAAATCCCCCGCCTATTTGGATTGCTACATAGCGTGGGATTTGATTTCCATTTGTGTATGGGCTTGTCTGTGTGGAGACAGCGAGTGCTACATCTAAGATTCCAAATCCACCAAGTCCAAGTGATACAATCGCACCATTATCCTGTCGCAAGTCTTTTGCTATGCCCACGCGTAAATCAAAAAATGCAATATCAAAGCTCGCTCCCACACCAATTTTTTGTGAATGAATGATTCCATTGCCAAGCGAAATGACATCGTTATTTGTCAAATCCGCATCAGCAGCGATAGTAATAGAATCTAGCACGCTAAAGCTCACCCCTGCACGCACCTGTGGGCGGATTTTCAAATCATAATCATTAAAGGCAAATGTCGGGCTATTGAGATTTTTCCCCACCAAACCAATGTATAAATTTGAGATTGGCGAGTAGGTTAGCCCCAAATCCACGCCGAAGTTTGAGCGACTTTCTCCACCGCCAAATTTGATTCGCTCTATGGTGTTGCTGACATTAAAATTTACATCAAGATTAGTAACGCTCTTTTGAACGCTTGCGCTTAAGTATTTCACACTCACACCAAGCCCTAAATTGCCAAGTGGTGTTTCTAGCTCCACTCCATACGCAAGTGGCACTTCAATAAGCCTCACAGAAGCAAAGTTAAACTTAATATTTTGATTTGCGACACTGTTTTGCCCAATCGATAAAAACCCGCTAAAGCCCGCTGTGCCATAGTCATTCATTACCACGCCAATCCCAGCTGTGCCAAGCCCAAGATTCCCAATTCTTAGTGAAAGTGCGGCTTGCAAACGCGCTCGTAATTCATTGTCTTTTAGGAGAGTGTTGAAGTTTTGCACATCTTGTATGCTGTTAAGATTGCTAGAGACTACTTTAAGCATATTTTTTTCGTTGAAAGTGCCACCAGCACTATATCCTACTTCAAAGTAGCTATTATTTGCGATAAGCGCAGGGTTATAAAACAAACTTTGCGAGTTGTTTTTTAACGCTACTCCAGCTCCGCCCATACCAAGTGATTTGTTTCCTACTTCTATGAATTCCAAAGCATTTGCATTCGCACAAAAGCTCATACACGCTATACCTAAAATCCCTAATGATTGTTGCCATTTTTTCATTTTTGCTCCTTTATTAAGCGTTACTTTACACATATAGTTATTTCGCCACTTTGTTATAAGATTGTAGCATAAAATTTCATTAACTCGCCTTGTTCCTTAAAATAAATGCTAAAATATAGCTAGGATTGTATTTAAAAATAAAGTTAGGATTCTAAAGAGATGAAAAAAGTTTTATTGTTGTGTTTGGCATTTTGTATGGTGGTGAGTGCGGCGTCTATCAGTATCACAAACAAACAACCACTTGAATTAGAAAACGACTTAATGCCACAAGATGAAGTCTTGCAAGAAGTCGCAAAGACTAAAACCAAGCTTTTAGCACGGCTTGTCGATGAAAAGATTCCAAATGATAGAGACGCGCGTAATAAATTTTATGTAGGCGTTGATGTGGGTGTGGCGTATAATCCAAAGGGTGCATTTGGGTATTACATGCA
>CAKVEH010000022.1 GCA_934728205.1 uncultured Helicobacteraceae bacterium | reverse complement strand
TGAGCTAAAGTCAATTACACACTGACAATTTTGCAAAAACTCACTAATGTCTCTTGCCACAGGGAGGTTTTGATTTTTAAGCGATTGGATTTCATCGCGTGCAAAGACACTGCTAATGTGCAAATTACACTCTTTAGCAATCTCCTCAATAAGTAGCTTGCCAATGCGCCCGCTCGCGCCAAAAATCCCAATGTGCTTCATCATATCTGCCATACGCAATCCTTATAAGAATTTTTTAAGTGAATTGTGGGAAATCGCCTTTAGATTCTAGAATCTAAGGGCATTAGGCTAATGCCCTTGTAAAAATGCTATGGCTTGCAATGCTGCACACGCTCCATCGCCAGCCGCACACACGACTTGTTTTGGCGCATTAGAGCGCACATCGCCTGCTGCAAAAAGTCCTTTGATATTTGTCCGCATTGATATATCAACCTTAATGCTTCCATATTCATCAAGCTCGCATAGCATTGTGCCATCACCTTGATTAAGCACTTGAGTATTGACATCATAGCCCACAAAGATAAAAATGCCCGGCACGGGAAGTTCTGTTATCTCCTCAGTTTGTGTGTTTTTGATTACCACAGAGGTTACGCCACTACTATCACCTTTAATTTCTTCAACGATTGCGGGCGTGATAAACTCGATTTTGTCATTTTCTTTAGCGTGTTTAATCGTTGTAGGCGCGGCGCGAAATTCATTGCGTCTATGCACGACATATACTTTTTTACAGATTCTAGCGAGATAGACAGCTTCTTCAAGCGCAGTATCGCCACCACCGAGCACAACGACTTCTTTATCTTTGTAAAAAAATCCATCACAAGTCGCACAAGTGCTCACACCTCTGCCCCAAAATTCATTTTCGCCCTTGACGCCACTACGCTTTGGTCTCCCACCCGTAGCGAGAATCACGGACTTTGATTGGAGAATGTCGCCATCACCTTTGTAAATATCAAAAGTTTCACCATTCTTACTCACACGCATAACCTCATTCATATCGTGTTTAAGCCCAAAGCGAAAGCACTGCTCCTGCCAAGGCTCCATAAAGTCCATACCACTTACAATATCTTTCACGCCGGGATAGTTTTCTATTTCACTTGAACCTATGATTTGCCCGCCGGGCATACCTTTTTCAAGCAATACCACATCTTTAATACCTCCTCTTGTGGCATATAATCCAGCACTAAGCCCTGCTGGACCACCACCAATAATTGCTAAATCAACCATAATGTATCCTTTGAGTAAATATTTTATTGATTTTGGATTATACATAAATATTGCATATATATATCGTTATATTGTGGAAAAATATAAAAATCATCGTTGTGTAATTTTTAAAAACTTGCTTACAAAAAGCGCACAAAGACTCACAAGCAAAATATCAAAGACAACTACGCTTTGAGCGTGCATAGATTGAAACTCTAGCGATTGTGTATCAGGGGATGAAAGGATATATGGCGTGTAATACAGCGCAAAAAGAAAAATCATAATAAGGCTAATACCAGCACTTATGGCAATGATGATGTTTGAATCTCTAAGCATTTTAGCAATTATAAATTCAAAAATAATAATGCCACCAGCAACGATGAAAAGCACAATGTTGAGATTCTCAAAGATTCTCCCCATAAGCACACCGCTTTGTTCTTTGGTGATTGGTAGGGTTAAAATTTCCCCCGCTCTAAATAGAGTAGGCGCACTAAAAATACACGCAATAATCGCACCTACACCTACCCCAAGCAGGAGCAAATATAAAGAATCTAAAAATTTTACTATCCTTGTTGTGTTGATTGTCATTAGACTCTCTTTATTGTATGTTTGTGAGCTTAATCTTGCTTGTTGCGGATATAAGTTGGTTCATCAAATCCATCTCTGTCAAACACGCGACCATTGCTTTTATCATACATAATAATTTCACCATTTGCCACTCTTGTGGGATATGCGACAAAGCTCTCATCAGTCATTGGCAGGTTTTTTACACTTTCTTTATCAACCGTGCTTAGGGCTACTTCATTCTCAAAGCCTGTGGCAAGGAATGTAACGCGCACATAATCTTTTTCAAAGTCCTCTTTCCAATAATTGCCAATTTTCATAAATGTGTTTTCTGTGCCTAGTGCGTTGATAAGTTCGCACGCTTCATTGAGCTGGCTCATAGAATAATCAGGGTGTGCTTCAAAGCACGCGATAATTCCTTGCGCACCTTTAAGATTCTCGTGGCTAAGCATTTCAGAATCTATAGCTTTTTTTATGGCATCCATAGCAGCATTTGAACCATAACCCTCGCCGATACTCATCATTGCCAAGCCTTTATTTTCCATTGCGGCGCGAATATCAGCAAAATCTACATTTTGGTCATTTTCACCATTCCCACCTAGGACGATATTTGAGATTCCAAGCACGGCATTTGCCAAGACATCATTGACTTTTTCTTCAGCCTGTCTTTTGGAAGCATCAGTGCCCAAAATACTCATTACGCGCTGGTTTGGGATTACGATGATACAATGAACTTTTGATTTAAGCTCTCTTAAGCCCTCTTCGGCTACTTTCTTGCGCCTATCTCCCTCAAAGTCAAATGGTTTGGTAACAATCGCTACGGTGAGTGTATCATTTTTATTTACAATATCAGCAATGATAGGAGATGCGCCTGTGCCTGTGCCTCCACCAAGCCCTGTGGAGATAAAGACCATATCATAACCGCGTAGCACTTCAGCAATCTCTGCTGCACTCTCTTCAGCGGCTGCAAGTCCTTTTTGTGGGTCAGCACCTGCTCCAAGCCCTTTGGTAAGTTTTTTGCCAAGCTGGATTTTTTCCCTTGCTCTGTTTTTAGATAAGTGTTGCATATCTGTGTTAGCAGCAATAAGGGCAATTTCTTCGGGCAATTCTTCTTTTTTGGCAAGGTGATTTATCATATTACTTCCGCCGCCACCTACACCGACAGCAGCGATTCTAGCACCCAAAAAATCTCTATATTCTGTTTCATCAATCTCACGAACTTTTACTTCATCCATTCCCATAATTATCTCCTTAAAATCAATTAAAACAAGCCCTTGAGCCAATCATAAAATCCACTAAATACCTTTTTAAAAGGATTTCCAACGCCATTGGTTTTTGTTCGTTCTTGAATCTGTATATCCTTCACATCGCCTACTTCCGTGTCTTCATTTGGGAGGATAGATTCCACATTTTTAGTCGCATAGGATTTGAGCATTTGTATTCTCCCTTTGCCACTTGACTCATAATTTGTAAATTTCCCAGCACTATGGAGCACGAGCCCGATAGCTGTCGCCATTTCTGGGCTTTGAATCTCACTCTTGCCAATACCATCAATATCAGCAGGAACGCCGATTCTCACGGGGAGATTTCCAAATATCTTTAAATCATTGGCGTATTTTTGCAGATTCTTCAACTTCACAAATCCACCAGTAAGCACCACACCACGCAAATTTTCCCTTACTTGAGAGCTTTCAAGCAAGGCATTTATCGTTTCTAGTGTTTCTTTTACACGCGCTTGGATTATACCACAAATATGCTCCATATCTACGCTTTTTTGTTCAGAATCTCTAGTGGGGAATCCAAGTGCTTTCCCTTTATGCTCTTGACTAATAATCAAATCTCCATAATCTTTTTTTATTTGCTCTGCTGTTGGGATTTGAGCACCAAGTGCTTTTGCCAAGTCCAAAGTAATGTGGTTTGAGCCCACCCCAAGATAGTCGTTATGAGCCATTGAAAGCCCGCTATGCACCATAATATCAGAAATTTCCCCACCAATATCGATACACGCGACACCCCATTGTTTCTCTTCGGGGGTAAGCACAGCGATAGATGAGGCATAGGAGCTAAGGATAATGTTTTTGATTTCAATCCCGCAGTTGTGAATGACTTTTTTTAGGTTTTCTAATCCCTCTTTTTTTGCTGAGACAATGTGTGTGTAGCATTCCAGTCTATTTGCTGATAGTCCCATTGGGTCATCGGATGGTATTTTATAATCATCAACTTGGAATCTGTATGGCAAAATATGAATTGCTTCAAGCTTGCTTTCGCGCTTGCGGACAGAGTCCTTTATCACGCGTTCAATGTCATTGAATTTAACTTCGCCATCAGAGACATTGACAATTCCTGAGTAATTTTCCCCAGAGGCATAAGCCCCAGAAATACAAATAGTGGCTTGTGGTAATTCTTCTACCCCAGCCATTCGCTTCGCTTCATCAACGGTCGCCTTGATAGAGTGGCTTGCTTGCTCAATATTACTGATAACACCCTTTATGACACCTAAAGAACTGCGTCTTGCCATACCGATTATACGAGGCACACCAAGATTTATCTCTGCAATAAGCACGCAAATTTTACTTGAGCCAATATCAATAGCTAAAATAATAGGGGCTTGCATATATGTCCTTTCATAAACTTGCTACTCGAAGTTAAAAAACACTTGCGGTTTGTATTTTTCGTTGATATATGCTTCTAAAACAGAACCAAAAATCTCTTGATTAAAATACTCCGTGCCTACTCTATCGGAAAATTGCGGGTTTTTTGTAGTATCCAAACGCTGTTCTAAGATTCTATAAAGCACACCAAATTCACCCATATTGACAAAGCCACTTTTTTGCTGGTTGAAAAAAATTTCACTCAAAATTTCACTCAAAAGGTTAAGTTGTTCTAATTTAAACCCTGCTTTTTGTAGATTCTGCACTTGGGCTTGACTTAGAGAATCCATACTAAGAGAGTAAAATCCCACATCAACACCTTTGAAATTTTCTACTTGTTTTTGCCCCTCTTGCTTAAGTGCTTCTTCTTGTTCTTGGTGCATTAGCTCAGCTTTTACTTCATTTTTTACTACATCAAATCCTTTTGGTTGGGGCTTGGTTTTCTCTCGTAATTTTAAGAGCACAAATCCATAGCTTTGCTCTATTGGCTTTAGCACTTGTCCGTTGCTCGCAGATTCTAAAGCCTCGATATTCTCTGCACTCAGCGTAATGCCATTGCCAATACTTGTATCTTTAATCACAATATTAGAGCCTTCAAGCTCCACATTTGGCTTAAGGTTTGATTGTATTCTATTTCCGCTTATCTCTCCATCGCTAAATGGTGTATAGGCACGATTTGCTGCGCGTAAAGCCTTTTGTCTAGGCAAGCTATTTGCAATCTCTTGCCGTATGGAATCAAGTAATGCGCTATTTTCTCCCTCGCCCTTAAGCTGTCGTTTATATTCTTCGTTCGCTTCCTCATCAATTTCTTCTTGTGTGATTGTTTGCTCGCTTGTGAGAAATTTTATAAATTCAATGCTATAAAGCGTTTCTATTTGCCATTTATCCTTGTGAGATTCCCAATATTGCTTTATTTGCTCCTCGCTAAGGCTAACTGATGGCTTTGTGAGCACCTTTAACTCAAGTTTATCTTGGATATGCAACGGAAACTCAAGGCTTAGAGATTCTAGTGTGCTTGCTTTTGGCACGCTAGCATTAAGCGCATCATAAAGCTTTCTTACCAATATATCATCGCTAAGCTGTTTTTCATATTCCTCTGTGCGCCAGCCACTTTTTGTAACCAAATCTATGTAAGTGGCTTTGTCAAATACTCCATTAACTTGAAAATCTGGGGCTTGCTGGAGGTTTTGTAAAACTTCCTCATCACTCACCTGCAATCCCAAATCTTTCGCAAAACTTAGTAGCTGAGCGCGTGCAACGAGACTTTGTATTGTTTGGAGCGGTAGTCCCAATTCTTTCGCCTTTGCTTCATCAAAGTTGCCTTGCAAGTCTTGCATATATTGCCCATAGATTCTGCTATAAAGTCGTTGGTATTGTGCATTTGAAATTTTTATATCGCCTACTCTTGCTACGGAATCACCACTAAAGCTAATATTTCCATTTACCGCCCAGATACCACCTGCGCCTACAAATGCAATCGTGCTAATCCAAATTGTTACCACAAGCCACTTTCTATGCCTTTGCATCCAAGTTATCATTCATACACCTTAAATATTTTATGAAGTTTAAATTTGCGATTTTACCTTAATTTTTCCTAAAATGGATAGTTTTTTATCCAAAATTTCTATTGGACTTTTAGCAATTCTAAGAATCTATGGCTCATTAAGAATGCGGGATTGCATTTGCTTAAAGAATTTCTCTCGCAGGGCAATGATGTTGTTTGTAAGCACGCTAAATCCTTCAATCTCCACTAGCTCGCTAAGATATGCCCAAAATGCTAGGGCTTGTTTGTCGTGGATAAATGTTGGTAGCACCATTTTTTGTTTATTAAGACTTTTTTCAACCGCATTACGCAAGCCTTTCCACATCGTGTAATATGGCAATTTTAGCTTAAACATAAAGCCATTTTTATCCTCAATCACAAAGCCCTCGATATGTCGTTTAGCTTCCTCTTTGTCGCTTAATTGTGCTAGATTCTCAAAGTCGCTTTGTATTTCAAAATTCTCTTGAAAATCTTTTTGGGAATACATAAAATCTGGGGCTTGCACTTTGTCGATAAAAGCCTGCAACTCGCCAAAATCACTAATTTCACACACTTTAGCCTTGTGCTCTATGCCAAGTTTTTTGGCTAAATCACATAGATAGCGGAAATCTATGCGCCTTGTTTGCAACGCATTAGCAAAACCATCAAGCAAAATGACTTTTGGCGTGTCATACGCGATAATGTGCGGGTCGCGTATGGGGTCAATCACTTCAAACACAAGGCTTATATCTCGCTCTACAATGGCGTTTTTAAGTAGCTCACGCGCCTCATCGCTTAGTGAGCTAAATAAAATTTCTTTAAAATACCCGCTAAACGCACTTGTCGGGTCGGATTTAGAAGTAATCAAAAATTCATTTGTATGAGAATCCACGCTTAAGATTCCCAAAAATCCATTTTCCTTTACAAAGCATTTCAGCGGATAGCACAGCTTCTTTAGGTTTTCTAAGCGTGTTTTTGGCACTTCGTTGAGGTTGAAAAATTTATCAAAACTGCGCGCCACTACTTTATTATGCAAAACATCAATAAAAAGTCCTCTAGCCTTGCAAGTGAGGTCATTCCACGCTTTAGTGTAAAATGCCTTTTGATTAAAGTTAAAGCTACAAATGCGCCCATCAAAATATTGTTTTTCCCGCACAAATGCACTCTCACGCAGATTTTGTATAAGTTCTATTACGGCGTAAGTGTTTTGAAAATCTGCATTATTTCTATGCACAGGATTTGTGATTCTCACTTCACTCCAGCCATCGCAGTGGATTGTATGTGTGAGTGTGAGTGAGAGCTCTTTTTGGGATTTTTGTGTGAGTGTTATTGTAGATTCTTGCTTTTTGTGGGAATTTACGCCCTCAAGCGTGGCTATGCGTAATTCCCCGCCAAACTCTACGCCACCCTCAAGCACGAAACACCGCTCATTTACACGCATTGGCAATTTTTCCCTATTGCGATGCCCAAAGACTTGAAAACAATGTGCTGGTGTGTTTTGTTTCCAATTTTTGGTGCATTCATTCACATCACCATAACCACCACTTCCATAGATAAGCCCGCGCGTGCCTATTAGAGCGAGATTCTCTGGTAGGCTTGCTAGCCCTCCGTGCGTAGCGAGCACACGCTTGTCTTTAAACTCATAAAACGCACATTGACGGAGTTTGCGTGTAAGATTGCGCGCGTCTTTTTGCGTAATGTGAGAATCTTTGAGTTCTTTGAGTGTGAAATGAGCAAACTCAGTGGAATATTGCGTTGTTTGCTCTTGAGTGCTTGTTTGTATTTGTTCTTCGCCCCATTTGCGCAGCCAACGCTCGTGATTACCCTCTAGCAAGCACACATTTGGCAAGTCCATTATTGCTAACATTAAAGATATAACTTCAGCATTTTCAATCCCTCTATCAATGTAATCGCCACAGAAAATATAATATTCATCTGGGTTTAAAAGTGCCTTGTAGTCAGTTATTTGCCCGCTAGATTGTGCGTTGTGATTCTTGCATTGCCATTGTAAATACGCCACAATAACGGTGTAACAACCCTGCAAATCACCTATGTGATGAATTTTTTTGTAGGCATTTAAATCAATGGGTGTAAAGAGGAGTTTGTGCATTTCGTTTGGCTTAATGATTTGATAACGCTTTGGCAACGGATTTTGCAAGCTTTGCATAAGTCGTTCGTGCATTGTGATGATGATGGTATCACTTACGCGTTTATATTCACGAGTGGCATTGCGTTTGAGTGCTTCTTGTAATGCTATATCGCTAAAATCCACCACCACAATATGGTAGCGATATTTTTGAGCCAAATCTTCATACGCTCTAATGGCTTTTGTGCTTATATGTGTTGCGTCAATAATGCTCAATTCACCATTTTTCATACGCAACTCTAATATTTCAAAAAGTAGCTTCCACGCAAATTTATCATTCTCTTGGCTAATGGCATAAGTGCCATCTTTGCCTAAAATAGGCGAGGCGAGAGAGAGTCGCAGGGAATCTGGACTAAGCGCGTAGAGTTCTAAATTATGTTCTTTTAGCCAGCTACTTTTGCCGCTAGCTGGGATACCGCGCAGTAAGACTAAAGTTCTCAAATACAATCCTTATTTTTCTCATAATAAAAGCAAAAAATAAGCCATACAAGTGCTTAGCAGTGAGAGCTACCATTCCTCGCCAATGCCAAATAAAATGCAGTTATCAAATCTTGGAAGCACACACATCGCATAAATGTGTATATTGTCTTGCTCTTTTAAGAGCTCTAAATCACTAAAATAGCGAGAATCAAAGTGATAGTAAGTGGGTTTTGCGTCATCATCTGCTTGAAGTATCCCACTTATGCCTATGCCACCAAGTTCGCTGTATTTCATAAAGCCATTTGGATAGAATCTGCTTAACACCAATGCGTTATGGAAGGATTTTTTTTGCGTATTATTTAGGGCGTTATACGCATTATGTTCAATAAGAGTGCGGGAGCGAAAATGCGCGTATTGTTTATTTTGCGAGTTCTTTGCGAGCGTGTCATAAAAGGCTGCGAGTTTTTTAGAATCTTTATTCAGGTAATACAGCGCGTTATTTTCCCTTTGATATGGGCTTTTTGAGTTTCTTCCGCGCTCATCGCTCTCGCCAAAGCCATAAGTCTTTTGTTCTTTTTTTGGGCGAATGGATAGTCTGCTTTCCTCTGCGGGATAGCATAATAGAGCGTTTATGCCTAATGCAAAAAGGATAAAGATTCTAAGGATTTTGTGTTTTTTCATCGTGCCAACCGAAAAAAACTTGACCCAGAACCACTAAAAAACCATCCATCACCCAAATCTCGTGCTACTTGTGCTAATTGCGGATAGGCGTGTAGAGCGGCGATATAGAGCCCATTTAGATTCTCTTTTGTGTGTGTGCGTAGGATTTGTTCGCTTTTAAGAGTAAGCAAATTGCACGATTGCTTAGAATCTGCGTATTGTGCGAGTTTTTTGGTTACCATTTCATCAAGCGTTTGATACACAAGCGGCGTGTTGCAAGCAATACTAGGCGTGAAAATCTCAAATGCCAACTCCTCCTCGCTAAACTCCTCTACCACTTCGCCGATACCCGAGACATTCGCACTTGTATGGCAATGGAGAAAAAATGCCACATCTGCGCCACTTTTTTGTGCAATGTGGAAAATTTCAGCGTTTGAGAGGTTTAGCGCAAAATGCGCGCAAAATGCGCTAATAACAGCTCCCGCATTGCTACTTCCTCCACCAAGCCCAGCTCCCTTTGGGATTTTTTTTTCTGCGGTGATATGGAGATTCTCCACAATATCAATAATATCACTTAAATGTGGGGTAGGGGACTTGCTATGATTTAGTCGCTTGATAAGCACTTCTTTGAGTGCGAGAATGGCTTTATAAATGGTGTTGTTTGGCATTTCACAGCCAAAGTCGCCATCAATGCTAAGCATATTGCCTTTTTGTATGTGTATGGTGTCAAACAGCGTGCCTTTCGCTAAGACAAAGCGCGAAGCAATAGTGTGAAATCCATCGCTACGCCTGTTTAGAATCTGTAAAAAAATATTGAGTTTAGGGTAGCTTTTTATGCAAAGCTTAAGCATATTATTTCTTTTTGATAATCCCTATTTCACTTGCTTGTGGAAGGACATTGTTATCGGCATTGAGTGAGGCTTGTTGGTTTTGTAGTGCGACTGCATCTTTAAGCTCGGAGCGCAAAATGAGCTTATCTTTTGGTGCATTAAATCCTAAGCGCACACTTCCCTTTTCGATAGAGATGACTTTGATTTCAATCTCATCTCCTATAATCACACCATCATCTTGTTTTCTCGATAGTATTAGCATATTCAATCCTATTGCATAAATATTTTACCTCCTTGTTTGGTAAAACTTCGATAAGTGAAAAAAATCTCTCAAAACACCATTTATACACACCACATTTCTGCGTAAATAGCATAACTTTACGCCCATTAAAGACAGCATCTTCAAATTCTTCACTTTGAACCTCCAATGTCTCAAAGGGCAGAATCTGCACACTATCAAGGTGATACAATGGGTATTTCACTCCCAAATCGATAGAATCTTTACCTACACTCTGCATATAAGCAAGACTAATTCCACATTCTGCAATACGCTCTAGTGAGCTAAGGCAAGCATCTACACCAAGCCTATTTGCGATAATCTCGCCTAAAGAACGCACAAATCCGCCTCCAGATAGCGTTACCTCAAAATGTAAAAATGGGTGCGTGTAGTGGAGGAGTTTTAGCGTAAAAATATCCATTACGCATTTTTTTAGTTTGACTTCTTTTCCTTCTCTGGCGAGTTGATATGCTCTTTTACCATTGATTTTTTTTGCGCTAAAAGCAGGTGGCGTGTATGAAATTTTACCCACAAGCGAGCTAAAGAGATTCTCAATCGCACTAATAGGGAATCTTGGCACAATATTCACGCTTGAAACCCCCTCAATATCAAGTGTTTTTGACTTTGCGCCAAGCCAAAGTGTCGCACGATAAGTCTTTTTAGCCTTGTCTAAAAATGGCAAAATTTTGGTGTGTCCGCCAAATGCCACGACTAAAAGCCCCTTAGCAAATGGATCAAGTGTGCCAGAAAAGCCCGCTTTTTGACAATTAAAATGTTTTTTTAGCTTACTTAAAAATGCGTTAGAGCTCATAAATGGCGGTTTATAAGTGGCTATAATGGCATTCATTGTGTTTGTTGTTTGTGTCAAAATTCAGCATTTTGTGCCTATCTTTGTATATCCTGTTTAATCCCGCGCTTTGTATGTCGCTTGTCAATACAGAATCTACAAGATTGCTCTTTTTCAAAGCCATTTTATTGCCCTTTTGTTTTCAAATGTATTTATATTACATACAATTTAATTTATAAATCCCGCACAATCTCGGCGTTTGACTTGAGATAGGGCACAAGCATTTGGCTAGCTATTTCATTTGATTTGTCCTCGCCCAAAAGATAGCTTATGATTTCAAGCGCAAATAAAATCCCTGTGGCAGGTCCTGCTGCAGTGATGAGGTTGGCATTTCTCACGACACTTGCATTTGGCTGATACTCGCCATTTAGGGGCTTTTCTACGGCACTTTTGTGTGTATCGCTAGATTCCGCGAACTTTTCACAGCTAGGGTAGCACGCAAATTTCCCACTTAGCACACCCGCGCTATCTAGCACGATAGGCGATGCACATATCGCACTCACTAGCTTGCCCTGCGCTTTAAAGTCTTGCAAGATTTCGCGCAATTTTTGGCTAGATTTTAGGTTTAGCATTCCCTGCCAGCCCCCTGCCAAAGCCACGCCATCAAATCCAGCCAATGCGTTAGAATCTAACCCCTCCAAAGACACTTCCGCACATATCTCTACGCCGTGCGCCCCTGTGTAGATTCCCGCGCTATTTCCACTTGCGCGCAAATCCTTTTTTGCCCTCGCTTCGTTAGAGCCATTAACGCCCGCGATGACTACCTTCACCCCAGCTCTGCGCAAAGTATCTACGATGCTTATAAATTCGATTTCCTCAAACCCGCTTGCCAACGGCACTAAGACTTTTTTTGATTCCGCCATTTAACTCTCCTTGAATATAAAATCTAAACCGCATTGTAGCTTGAATTTTTAGTATTTTTGTATAGTTTTAAGCAGGTTTCAAGCCTAGCTAGTCAAAATATAGC
>CAKVEH010000021.1 GCA_934728205.1 uncultured Helicobacteraceae bacterium | reverse complement strand
AAGTAATGTTTCGTGCAATTTTTTCTAATTTTTTAGAATCTATGGTGCAATAAACCCGCAACATTCAATATTTCTTGCAAAAACACATTGCATACAAAAAGGCATTTACTTATCGTTTGTTTTGCAAGGTATTATTACGAATTTAATGTCAAAAATCTAAAAGTAAAACCACAAAGGAGAGAAATGCTGCTTGTTAGTGTGTTTTTGTTAGCCTATGCTATCCCTGCGATTATACTTGATTGCCTGCAAATGCGACATATCAAAAAAGCTATCACACAAAAAGCCCTCCTGTTAGATACCAAAGAATATATCAAAGCTGGCTCATACTCCGTAGAAAAACTCAAATTAAATATTCTCTCAAAAATCACAGAATCCGCGCTTTTTGCTTTTTGGATTCTCTTTGGTTTGGATTTTTTCTACAATGATAAATTAAATATGCTTAGTGGATATTACCGCGATGTCGCGTTTGTTATGCTTATCGTGCTTGTTGGTTTGCTTGTTGGCTTGCCTAGCGCACTTTATGAGACCTTTAGCATTGATAAACGCTATGGATTTTGCAAGCAAACTCCAGCTTTGTTTTTGCTTGACACACTTAAATCCAGCCTACTTGGGCTTATGATTGGTGGTGGCATTGTTTTTTTGCTTTTGTGGGTGATGAATAATTTTACTCTTTGGTGGATTGGGGGCTTTGTGCTACTTTTTTGTTTTATTATCCTAGCAAATGCCATCTATCCCACACTTATTGCCCCAATGTTTAATAAATTTACTCCCTTGCAAGATACACAACTCAAAGAACGCATAGAATCCCTAATGCAAAAGGTAGGATTCCAATCAAGTGGGATTTTTGTAATGGATGCCAGCAAGCGCGATGGTAGGCTTAATGCGTATTTTGGCGGACTTGGGAATACTAAGCGCGTAGTGCTCTTTGACACATTGCTAGAAAAGATTAGCCAAGATGGGCTGTTGGCAATTTTGGGACACGAACTTGGGCATTTTAAACATAAAGACATTATAAAAAATATCGCTATTATGGGTGTGTTTTTATTTTTGTTATTCTTTTTAGCCTCGCATTTACCTGAAAGCTTTTTTAGCCAAAGTCATCTCCCAGAGCAAAATGCGTGTATTTTAGCCCTAGTTATTTTGCTTTCTCCCATTGTTTCATTTTGGTTTATGCCAATCATTGGGTATTTCTCACGCAAGGCTGAATATGGTGCTGATGCCTTTGGCGCGTCTTTAATCTCTAAATCTCATCTTGCTAATGCACTTGTGCGCCTTGTAGAAGAAAACAAATCGTTTCCAAGCTCACACTCTTTGTATATTTTCTTTTATTACTCACACCCTCCGTTATTAGAACGATTAAAAGCCCTTGATTATGAAGCCCTAAAATAAATGGCAATCACAATTCAAACTGCCATAGCACACGCTTGCGAAATTTTAGAACAAAGCCCTTTGGCAAAGGACTTTGAACGACTAGAGCAAAATATAGAATCTAAACATTTAATGGCATTTCGCCCCCGTTTTGAGTGTGAAATCCTACTTTGTGAGATTTTGCAAAAGCCCCGCACCTTTTTACACGCTCATAGTAATGATTTTTTAGCCACAAATCAAGAAAATACATTTTTTAGCCAAGTCAAAGAACGCGCACTAGGCACACCTATTGAATACTTAACCCAAAAGGCGAGTTTTTATTCTTGTGAGTTTTTTATCCAAAAAGGCGTGCTTATCCCACGCCCAGAGAGTGAGATTCTCGTGCAAAAGGCACTTCAAATCATTAAAGAGCGAAAAATTAGCGTAATGGCAGAAATTGGCGTAGGTAGCGGTGCGATTTCCACCATCATCGCCAAAAACAACCCGCACTTGCGAATGTATGCGAGCGACATAGATTCTCTTGCGCTTGAATGTGCGCGGAAAAATTTCACTCGCTTTAAGTGTGAGTCCATTAGCACTTTGCAAGGCTCGCTACTAGATCCATTTTCCACTCAAATGCTTGATTTTTTAGAACTTGTGGTGGCAAACCTCCCCTACATTGCTAATGATTATCCGCTACCTTTGCCGTTATGCTATGAGCCAAAAGAAGCGTTGTTTGGCGGAGAGAGAGGCAGTGAAATCATAGAATCACTCATCGCCGCTTGTGCGAAAGCAAGACCGCTTATTATGTGTTGTGAAATGGGCTATGACCAAAAGGCACGATTAAGCGAGTTTATCGTCCCGCTCTCACCTAAAAAACTAGAGTTTTATACTGATTTAAGTGGCTTTGATAGAGGATTTGTGCTAGAATTTTAACACACAAAAGGGGCTTATATGAATATAGCAGTCTTAAATTACAATATTGGGAATCTCGCAAGCGTGCAAAATGCGCTTGAATTTGCCTCTCACAAAAGTGGCAAATCTCTCACAATCTCCATAGAATCTAACCCAGCAAATATCTCGCATTATGACAAACTCATCTTGCCCGGAGTAGGAGCGTTTGGCGATGCTATGCGAAGTTTGCGCACACTTGGATTTGAGAAGCCTATCAAAGATTTTGTCAAAAGTGGCAAATGGCTACTTGGAATCTGTCTTGGTGCACAAATGCTCTTTGAAAAAAGTGTCGAATTTGGTGAGCACAAAGGGCTTGGTCTGTTGCGCGGTGAGGTAGTGGGCTTTGACAAGGCAAGGCTAAATACACTCAAAGTCCCACACATTGGCTGGAATGAATGTATCCTCACGCAAGAAGGACAAAACAATCCATTACTAAAAAACTTGCTTCACACAGATTCTAAAGTTTCGCCAAAAAATGAGGGCTACTATCTTTACTTCGTGCATAGTTTCCACGCTAAGTGTAAAGATAATAGTGATATTTTAGCAAAATGTGTGTATGGCTATGAGTTTCCAGCCATTGTAGGACGAGACAATGTGCTAGGAATCCAACCACACCCAGAAAAAAGCCATAATGTAGGATTAAAAATTTTGCAAAACTTTATAGAGTTATAAAAACTAAATAATTTATGCGTAAAAATCACTCTATCATCTTTGCCCTATAAGCAATAAGCCCTAAAATACTCACGATTGCCCCCATAATGAAGAGTAAATATAATGCTTGGCTAAAGCTCTCAAAATAGTCGTGCAAAAGCCCTATGATAAAGGGTGCGGTGCTCGCAATGAGGTAGCCAAAGCCCTGTGCCATTGAAGAAAGCTTGCTTGCGATAAGTGAATTGGCACTTTTGGTGGAAATAAACAACAACGCTATGGCAAACACACAACCCATTGGGATCCCAATGCAAATCGCTCCAAACACTACGCCAACTTTAGAATCCAGCCATATCAAACACGCAAACCCCACCACATACAACCCACACAAACAAGCCATATACACAGTGCGATATGCGTTTTTGAGTTTGCCTAAAATCACAGGACCTATAAATCCTATAGGCACGGCTATGGCTTGAGCCAAAAGTAAAATATTTGCGCCAAACTCGCTTCCATAGCCCATCTCACTCACTATAAGTGCCAGCCACGCAAACATCGCATACGCTACAAAACTTTGAGCCCCCATAAATAGAGTGATTTTCCACGCACTTATTTGGGTAAAAATATTGATGTTGCTCTTTTGTTTTTTAATCGTGCGAAAAAGC
The DNA here is from genome assembly GCA_934728205.1 of uncultured Helicobacteraceae bacterium. Taxonomy (GTDB): domain Bacteria; phylum Campylobacterota; class Campylobacteria; order Campylobacterales; family Helicobacteraceae; genus Helicobacter_F. The sequence continues at coordinate 8,483 of CAKVEH010000021.1, read as the reverse complement.
CTGCCATTACGCATTTGTGGTATATACACAAAAAACGCAAGCAACGCAAATGGCAGCCAAAAAAGCAATGAATACTGCAATCCCAAAAATGCCAAAAGTGGCAGGGCAAATACGATTCCAAAAATGCCAGAGAGATTTAATACTAGGCTATACACACCCATCATAAAGGGAATCTTGCGCGGGAACTTTTCTTTGACAAAACTTGGCAACAACACATTAGCGATAGCTATGCCGCTCCCTAACAACGCCATTCCCACAAAAAGCCCCGCACTACCCCCAAAACTCCGATACATCTCACCTATGATAATAAGCACAATCCCAACAACTATCGCACGCATAGGCGAAAAATACGCTACCAAAAAACTCACACTCCCAAAAGCAATAAGTGGCAATGAAGTCAAAAGTCCACCTAACGCAGAGTTTATATTGTATGCGTCTTTTATAGATTCTATGATTGGTCCTAGCGAAGTGATAGGGGCGCGCAAATTAAGTGTGATAGCAATCAAAAAAACCACATTAAGCCAAAAAATCTTATCACTTGCTTTCACTATTTTCTCTCTTTGTTGCTTTTTACAATCGTGCATTGTCAGTGCAATAAATTTAACAAAAATTGTAATCTTTCAAAGATAATAACGCACTACTACAAGATTATGGATTTTTTATATTTTATTACATTTTTAGCGAGTAAGATTCTATAATTCTATTTATCTTAACATTACAAGGAATTTTATGTGCAACAGCCAAGACGCTCAAGTAGAAGTCTTTTTACAAGGTGCTATCATTATTGATGTGCGCTCGCCTTATGAGTTTGAAAAATCTCATATTGTAGGTGCGCTAAACTTCCCCGTGCTAAATAATAATGAGCGCGAGCAAATAGGCACACTCTATAAAGAAAATCCATTTCAAGCGCGCATTATGGGTGCAAGTATTATTTGTGCAAATGTGGGGAAGCATTTACAAGACTTTCTTACTCGCTCAAACATTACTCCCGCGCAAGTCATTCATATTTATTGCGCAAGAGGTGGGCTTAGAAGTCTCTCATTGCTAAGTATTTTACAAAACATTGGCTACCGCACGATACGCTTGCAAAATGGCTATAAAGCCTATCGTAACGCTGTTTTACAATATTTGCAACAACCGCCAAAAATGAAGTTTTTTACACTCATAGGTCCCACAGGTAGCGGAAAAAGCGAGCTTATTAAAATGTATAAAGATTCGCTAGATATAGAATCTCTTGCGAAGCACTTTGGCTCTTCTTTTGGTGCGATATGTGGCACTCAACCCAGCAATGCAATGTTTGAGAATCTCATCTTTACGCGTTTAAGGGAGTTAGAAAATAAATCTGTGCTTATAGAGGGTGAAAGCAAAAAACTTGGTAGTGTGATTTTGCCAACACCACTTTATAATGCTTACCAAAATGCACCAAAAATCTTTATTGATACGCCACTTGATGTGCGCATAGAACGAACGCTAAAATATTATGAGTGCATTAGTGAGGAGTTTTTCACCACAGCTATGGAAAACATTTCACGCTTTATGCCAAAAAATGCTTGGAATAAAGCAAAAGAAGCGTTTTATAAAGATAGGGCAAAAACGGCAGAGATTCTCCTCACACAATATTATGATAACGCCTACAAACGCCAACCTTACGATTATAAAGTCAGCGCGCAAAATTTACAAGAAGCCTTTGCAAAAATACAAACAATTATCCAAGCGCATTGCTAAAAATTTTACTTTTCGTGTAAAAATATGAATTTTATAAGGATTTTAGAGATTTTAAGTTATAATCGCAGGTTTCTTAATAAGATAAACGACAAACACGAAATTTAAGGAAAAGGAGAATACAATGGAGCAAACACTTTCTATCATCAAGCCAGACACAGTTCAAAAAGGCGTCATTGGTAAGATTATTGATAGATTTGAAAGCAATGGCTTAAAAATCGCTGCCGCTAAAAAAATCCAGCTTACACGACAAGATGCGCAAAACTTCTACGCAGTCCATAAAGAGCGTCCGTTTTTTAAAGATTTGGTAGATTTTATGGTGAGTGGTCCTGTGGTGGTGATGGTTTTAGAAGGAAACAATGCTGTGGCTAAAAATCGCGAGCTTATGGGAGCAACGAACCCCAAAGAAGCCAAAGCGGGGACAATTCGCGCCGACTTCGCCCAAAGCATTGATGCAAATGCAGTGCACGGGAGTGATAGTATAGAAAATGCCAAGATTGAGGTTGCCTTTTTCTTTGGCACGCGTGAAATTTGCTAGGCTTTGGCTTAAAAGTTGCTTTGGTGCTATCCAAACACGCAAAATAAGAATCCCTGCAAGCGAGGCTAAAGGTGAAAATTGCGTTTAAGAAAATTACTTCGGCGCAAAAAACCTTTACCCTACAAAATGACGATATGGTGCTAAATGGTTACTTAAAGCGGATAGATTCTCGCATAATAAAGCTAGAGGCAACTTTAAGTGGCACGATAGAGCTTATTTGTGATAGGAGTGGGGAAGAATTCATAAAGCAATACAACGAACCTTTGATTTTGTATATCTCAGATGGTTTGTGGGATACACAAAGTCAAAGCAACTCGGTAGCTTTGAGGTTATTGAGTTTTTTGATGGCTTTATTGACTTAGATTGCATTTTGCTTAGCGAGATAGAATCTATAAAAAACGATTACCATATCAAAGGAGAATAAAATGGCTGTCCCAAAGAGAAGAGTAAGTAAAACACGCGCAGCAAAGCGCAGAACACACTACAAAGTAACATTGGCAAAGCCTATCAAAGACAAAGATGGGAGCTGGAAAATGCCCCACCACATTAACAAATTTAGTGGCACATATAAATAATGGAGCAAACAATGCAACGCATTGCCGTTGATGTAATGGGAGCAGACAATGGTGTGAAGCCCATTGTGCTTGGCGTGCTAGAAGCCCTCAAACATAGGAAGTTTAAAGCTTTGATTGTGGGTGATGAAGCCCAAATAGCCCCGCTTGTGCCTCAAAACTTGCGTGAGAGTGTGCAAATTGTGCATTGCCAAGATTATATAAGAATGGAAGAATCTGCCTCAAGTGCCTCAAAGCGTGAGCAAAGCTCTATTTACATCGCCACAGAGCTTGTGCGAAACGGTGAGGCAGACGCACTTGTATCACCGGGACATAGCGGAGCGACTATGAGTTTGGCGACATTACGACTAGGACGCATTAATGGCGTGTCTCGTCCAGCCATTTGCACAGCTATGCCAAGCGTAAATGATACACCAAGCGTAATCCTTGATGCAGGCGCAAATACAGATTGCAAGGCGAAATATCTCGTGGATTTTGCCATTATGGGCTATGAGTATGCTAAAAGTGTGATGGGCTATGAGAATCCACGCGTGGGCTTACTCTCCAATGGTGAGGAAGACACTAAGGGCAATGAACTCACAAAAGAAGCATTTGGACTGCTAAGAGAATTTTCATTTTTTAAGGGGAATGTCGAGGGGCGCGATATTTTCAACGGAAGTGTAGAAGTAATCGTATGCGATGGTTTTGTTGGGAATCTTGTGTTAAAAACCGCTGAGGGTGTAGCTATGGCGATTTCAAAAATCATCAAAAATAATGTCAAATCGCCTTTAAGCATACTTGGCGCACTGCTTTTAAAGCCAGCCTTTAAGGCATTAAAGAAAAAAGTTGATTACACTGAATATGGTGGCGCACCACTTCTAGGGGTGCAAAATGTCGTTATTATAAGTCACGGAAGCTCTAATGAGCGCGCTATTGAATGCGCTGTATATCAAGCACTCAATGCGCTAGATTCTAAAGTATGTGAAAAAATCCAAAAAGTCTTTGAATCTAACCCAAATCAAGGAGGGTAATCGTGGGTAATGTCTATGCATCCTTGCGCTCAATCGCTTCTTTTGTGCCACAAAAATGTGTAAGTAATGCTGAATTTGAAAAAACGCTTGACACAAGCGATGAATGGATAAGCAAGCGCACGGGGATAAAGACACGCTACTTCGCGATAGATTCTCAAAACACAAGCGATTTGGCTTATGAAGCAGGCAAACTTGCAATTTCACGCGCGGGATTAACACCAAATGACATTGAACTTGTAATCGTGGCGACATTGAGCCCAGATTTCATTACAATGCCATCCACTGCGTGCCTACTAAGCGCAAAACTCGGTATAGAAAATGTCCCAGCGTTTGACATAAGTGCGGCGTGCAGTGGCTTTGTGTATTTGCTCAAAGTGGCAAAATCCTTTATAGAATCAAAAGCCTATAAAAATGTCCTAATCGTGGGAGCGGAAAAAATAAGCTCTTTGCTTGATTTTAGCGATAGGAGCACTTGCGTGCTTTTTGGCGATGGGGCAGGAGCGGCAGTAATAAGCGCGGAGGAAGACAAAAATAAATCTATCATTGATGTGCATATTAGTGCAAATGGCAAGTATGGTGATTTTTTATTCACGCCAAGAGTGCAAAATGGACAAGATAGCACCAAAATAAAACAATGCCTCCAAATGAAAGGTAACGAAACCTTTAAACTTGCGGTCAAAACGCTTGCCAATGATGTAAGAGAAATTTTACAAAACAACAAACTAAATGCCAAAGACATTACTTATTTTGTCCCTCATCAGGCGAATTTACGGATTCTCCAAGCTGTTGGTAATATGCTTGATTTCGAGGAAAATCAAATCGTAGTTACGGTGAATAAATTTGGCAATACTTCTGCAGCAAGCATACCAATGGCACTTGATGAACTCCACACGCAAAAAAAGCTTAAAAATGGAGATTTGCTTCTTTTAGATGCCTTTGGTGGTGGTATGACTTGGGGTTCTGCGTTACTCTATTATAATGGTTAGATTCTACAATACAACTAAAAAGGATGGATAATGAAAAAATTTATCGCGTTAGGATTTTTAACGCTTTGCTTTGTGGCTTGTGGCGATAAAGGCGCAGAGCAAAGTGCTTTTGACTATGCTAATGATATGCTTGCTGGCAATGTAGCGCAAATAGCAAAAAATGCCAAGACACAAGATGGACAAGCACTCAACGAAACACAAAAAGAGCTTTTTATCCAAGATAGACAATATGCTAGCAAGGAGTATCGCGTCCTTTCAAAGCAAAACAACGGAATCAAAGAAATATCAGTGTATGATAGGGAATGCGCCGAAAAACTACCCCAAGACAATGCTATATGTGTTGTCTATTTAACTTTGATATTTAATGATGGGACGGGGATTCCTATGGCTGTGCCACTCGTGCAAGTGGATAAAAAATGGTATCCTGTATTTGATGTGGTATATCTCCAATAAAGAGAATCTAAGTTGCGTGTTGATAAGTTTTTAAACGCTACAAATGTGCTTAAAAGACGCACACTCGCACAAGATATGTGCGAAAGTGGTGTCGTGCTCATAAATAACGCAAAAGCAAAAAGTAGTAAAGAAGTCAAAATAGGCGACATTATCACTATAAACTTTTTAGAAAGTCAAAAGCAATACGAAGTGCTCGCACTCCCAACGACCAAAAATGTCCCAAAATCCCAAAGCCAAATGTTTGTCAAACTACTCTAATTCAAAAAGAAAATAAAAACAAGCTTAGTATAAAAAGAAAGATTTAAGTGAGATTCTATAACCTTTTGGGGGTTACAGAATCTGTTAAGGCAGATTTGTCTTAGCCCTCTGCACCTTTTGGTGGAGTAAAGGCTGTAACTTCAGGGAGTGCGCCTGTGTATTTTTCAACATTCACAAGCCCTGTGTGCGCGCAGTTGCCATTTGCGAGTTTTGAAGTCGGTATGTCAAGTGTTAGCACATTTGCACTACCATACTTACATAGTCCATTTTCATCTTGGTCTACCCAGCCACCTTCACACACGCGAACTACACTTGGTAGAATGTCATCACTCACCACAGCACCCGCGAGAATCTCGCCTCTATCATTAAACACACGCACCACATCACCATTTTTGATACCGCGTGCTTCTGCGTCTTGTTTGCTAATGAGGATTGGCTCTCTGCCATTTACTGCATATTGCTCACGCAACGAAGTATGGCAAAGTTGGCTATGCAATCTATCTGCTGGGTGAGAAGTAAGCAAGTGAAGTGGATACTTCTGGGTTGCATTGCCTAGCCACTCAGCAGGCTCAAACCAAGTCGCGTGTGGCTTGCAATCGTTATATTTATAGCCTGCGATTTTTTGTGAGTAAATCTCAAACAAACCAGAATCTGTGCCAAGTGCGTTAAGCACAGGGTCTTCGATAAACTCAGCAAAGCGCACCCAATTATAATTTTCTGCAGGGACATCAAATTGGATTGGCTCATTTTTCGCCCAGAACTCCTCAAACACAGGCATAGATGTGGTAAATGCTTCGCCAAAAGCCTTTACTTGATTATACGCACCATCATAGTATTCTTTTACAAAGTCTTTCGCGCTTTTGCCACCATCGCTATATGCCTTATAGACATCATCGCCATACACCTTACACAAATCACAGAATATATCATAGTCATCTCTGCTCTCATCGACAGGTGCTACGGCTTGCTTCATCGGCACGATAAACATATTTGAATAATCACTTGCCATTGTAATATCATCGCGTTCATAAGAAGTCGTAACGGGAAGCACGATGTCTGCCATTTTTGCAGTTGGTGTCCAATAGATTTCATTTACGACCACCGTGCGAGGCTTTCTCCACGCTTTTTTGTTAGTGTTTGTATCTTGGTGATGCACGAGTGGATTCCCACCAGACCAATAAATAAAATCCATATCTGGGTAAGTTACTTTTGTCCCGTTATGGTCAATAGTCTTGCCCGGATTAAGAAGCGCATCAGCAATTCTTGCAAGTGGGAAAGATGCCACGCTTGGGTCTCTTAACCATTCTGCTACATCTTCACCGCCATCACTTTTTGCAAGTCCTTTAAACTTACCATTTTCCCAAATGCCAACACTACCAGCACTGATACCACCGACAACACCACCTTTTGCAGTTGGCACACCACCACCTGAGTAGTGATAGCTTAGTCCAAATCCACCACCAGATGTGCCGATTTGTCCAATCATACACGCAAGAGTAACAAGTGCCCAGTGAGGCTGCTCTCCGTGATGAGCTCTTTGCATTGCCCAGCCACTCATTAGCATTGTAGGATTGTCATAGAAGCTCTCAGCCAAAGATTCTATAACGCTCGCTTCAATACCACAAATCTTGCTTGCCCACGCAGTAGTTTTTGCTACGCCATCTTCTTTGCCCTCTACATAGGCTTTAAATTTATCATAGCCTGTTGTATAAGTATCCAAAAATTCAGTATTTACCTTGCCCACAGAGATTAAGTGGTGAGCCATTCCTAGCATCATCGCCACATCAGTGTTTGGCTTAGGTGCTATCCAATCCGCCTTTAAAAACTTCGCAGTTTCTGTGCGGACAGGGTCAATCACAATGATTTTCTTCCCGCTTTTGCGAAGTTTTTCATAGTATTGCATTGCGCGTTGGTCATTCGCTGTCCAAGCGATTCTTATTGTAGAGAGTGGGTCTGCACCCCAAAATACCACCACTTTTGTATCGCTTAAGATATTTTCCCAAGAAGTTTGTTGCTCATATACTTCGATAGAGCCCACAACATAAGGCATAATCACTTGAGAAGCACCTGTAGAATAGTCTCCTTGCACACCCACAAATCCACCCGTTACGCTTAAGAATCTATGGAGCAATACGCGCGCATTATGGAAGTTTCCTGTGGATTTCCATCCATAGCTTCCTCCACAAATCGCTTTCGCGCCCTTTTTATCGTATGTTTTTCTTAGCTCTTTTGCCACGAGTTTAATCGCATCTTCATAACTCACACGCACAAACTCTTCTTTGCCACGCAATTCTGGCTTTGGAGAATCTGGATTCTCTAAATAAGACTTTCGCACATACGGGAATCGCACACGAGACTTATAAATCATATCAGGTGTCTGATACCATAGCGGGTTATCAGTGTCTTGCACCTTTTCCCAAGGCTCAGATTTCACACACTTGCCATCTTTAATAGTGAGGTCTAAAATCCCCCAGTGAGCAGCAGTAGTAACTTTTCCATTTTGGATAAGACCACCGGGCTTTATAGAAGTGGCTTTCTTATCATCACAGCCAATCCCTAAAATACCAGCTCCCACACCTATTGCAGCACTTGCCTTTAAAAACTTTCTTCTATCTAAACTCATTTTGCACTCCTTTTATTTTATTTTTCGTAATAGTCTTTGCCATTTTTTTGTAGGTATTCAATCACAAGCCACCTATCCTCTTGACTAATCGCTGTGCGATTAACCATCGAGTTAAAGACTGCTTGCCATTGATTTGCACCAAACTCACTTTCTTTGTGTGAGGCGTGGCAGATTCCGCAATTCTCTGAATACAGCGTTTTTGCTTTTGCAAACATTGGCTTGCGGTCATTGACAAACTCACCTTTATCCGCCCACACCTCAATGCTTACCTTATCCCATTTGCCACCGCTACCAGCGACTCTGCTTTTAAACTCCAACTTG
>CAKVEH010000020.1 GCA_934728205.1 uncultured Helicobacteraceae bacterium | reverse complement strand
GCTTTGGACCGCTCGCATCTGCTGTGATAAAAGGCAGGTTGATTTCGCTCTCTTGTGCACTACTAAGCTCTTTTTTGGCGTTTTCAGCCGCGTCTTTTAGTCGCTGCAACGCCATTACATCGGCTTTTATATCGATGCCACTTTCATCTTTAAATTCGCTAGCCGCCCAATCGATTATGCGGTTATCAAAGTCATCGCCTCCCAAAAACGCATCTCCGCCTGTGGCAAGCACTTCTACGACATTATCGCCTGTTTCTAGGACGGTAACATCAAATGTCCCGCCACCCAAGTCATACACCATTATTTTTTCGCTTTCTTTTTTATCTAGCCCATAGGCAAGTGCGGCTGAAGTAGGCTCATTTATGATTCTAAGCACATTTAGCCCCGCAATCGTGCCTGCCTCTTTTGTCGCTTTTCGTTGAGAGTCGTTAAAATACGCTGGCACCGTGATTACCGCTTCACTCACGCTCTCGCCTAGATAGCTTTCTGCATCTTCTTTAATTTTCATCAGAATCTTCGCGCTAATTTCTTGTGGCGTGTAGGTTTTGTCCGCGATTTCTACCGCACACGCGCCATTTCTATCGACTATTTTATAAGGAAGTCGCTTTTGCGCTTCTTTTGCCTTGTCCTCATTTAGCATAAGCCCCATAATGCGCTTAATGGAGTAAATCGTCTTTTGAGGATTAGTTACAGCCTGTCTTTTGGCTGGCTCGCCTACCAAAATCTCGCCTTTATCGGTAAATGCCACGATTGAAGGTGTAGTGTTTTTGCCCTCTTTGTTAGCGATGATTTTTGCCTCTGTGCCTTCATATACCGCCATTGCGGAGTTTGTAGTCCCTAAGTCTATTCCAATTACTTTTGCCATTTGTTATCCTTTGTGTTAAATTTAATCGTTTTTTACGATGCTAACCATCGCAGGGCGCAGTGTGCGCCCCTTGTAAGTGAATCCGTGTTGCAAAACCTGTGCGATTTGTCCATTTTCTTTACCCTGCAATGGCACTTGCATTAGACATTCGTGCAGATTCGGGTCAAATTCACTATCCGTTGCTATTGCCTCTATGCCGTGTTTGGAGAGTGCTTTATAAAAGCTCTCAAGCGTAAGTTCTAAACCCTGCGTGATTGCCTCACCATTTTCGCTTGCTTTGGCAGATTCTAATGCCTTTTGTAAGGTATCAACCACAGGTAATAAATCTTTCCCAAAACTTTCATTTGCGTATTCCAAACTTTGATATTTCTCGCGCTCTAGTCGTTTTTTGACATTTTCAAAATCCGCATAAACGCGCGTATATTGGTCTTTAAGCTCTTCATATTTTTGTTTATAATCTTCATCTAGTGGTTGCTCTGTCGCATTAGTATTGTTAGAATCTTGCTCACAATCCTCTTGCAACGAAGAATCTACCACAGATGTTTCATCTTGGCTACATTGTGCTTTTTCTTCTTCCATACTACCTCCTTAACTTGCAATGTCATCATAAAATTTACTAAAATCCCTATCCAGCGTGCCTACACAAAAGATATGCCCATTACCTTGTGCGGTATGAACATCTTGCATCACACCTAAATAGTTGCTTGGCAAAATTTCCTCAAAATAGATTCCATTTTGCAGCTTGTGAAACACTAATCCATCAATAATGTCTAAAAATACCTCCTCGTTTGAGTGTAGCTCTAGCATTTCTTTTAGCGCACAGACACAAAATCTCGATATTTGTGCCTTTGAGATAGAATCTAGTGTGTCTAAAAGCTCCCTAGCACGCACTTGATAAGCGATTTTCTTAATGTCTGTTATATCAAGATTGCATAACTCTTGTAAAAATCGTTCCAAAGTTGTGCTATAAGGCATCACAGCATAAGCCCTTTCAAATACAAGCAACAACAAATCTCCATCTAGTCGTTGGATTTTTTGGAGTTTGTTTGCTTGCTCTAAACACACGATTGCACAAATTTGGTGTGTAAGGCTTGCATTTTTAAGTCGCGTTAAGTCCGTGATGACACAAGGACTTTTACTATCGATACACTTACGCCAATGTGCTTTTAGCGCGCTTGTAGTTGGGATTCTCCCACTGCTTATGTGAGGTTGAGAGAGCCAGCCTTCTGCGACAAGAAGTTTGAAATAATTTCTAATAGTCGCAGAGGAAAACGAACTTCCACAAGTTGCCTTAAGCGATTCTGAACCGATAGGCTCTTTTAGCTTGATGTATTGTGTAATCACTTGTTCTAGTAGCAAATCTTTTTTGCCCATTGCCTCATTCCTTAAAACTTCCTACAAATATTGTTTTGCAATAAGATTGCGAGAATCTTATTGACAAAAACGCAGGTATTATAACAAAAATTTTAGCAATTTGGTAAATGAATTGCTAAAAATCATAAAACTTTAGTCAAGTTATATAAACTTTTATTAGTAAAAAAATTTAGAAAATATATATCTATTGATTATACATTATCGAATCTTATGGTGATTTTATGATTTCGCGTGTATTTGATGCTACATTTAGCTACAATGCCGTGTATGAATGTGCATACAAAAGAAGTCAGTGCCCAGATTATAGACCAGATTACCAAAGTATCGCGCTGTATGTTTAGTGCGGGGCTTTTTGGGATTTTTCACGGCTCTATTTCGGGGCGAATATCCCAAGAAAAGTTCGTAGTAAATAGGCGCAATGCAATACTTGATAGCGTTGATGAAAGTGCCCTTATACTGCTTGATATAAACTACGACTACCGCTACAATGACGCAAGTATGGACGCGTATATCCACGCAGGGATTTATGAGAGTTTTAGCGAGGCGAAGTTTATCGTTTTTGCCGCGCCTCCAGCAGTTATAGCCTTTTCGCTAAAAAACACCACATTAAATCCAAGCGATTACTTTGGATTTATAGGGCTTTCTCAAAGCGTGCCTATCCTCGACCCAAAGGATTATGAAACTTGGGAGGAGCGCGCTAATGTCGATATTGTGAGATTCTTAAAGCAATCCCAACAAGAATTTGTCATTATTCGCGGGTATGGAATCTATGCCTTTGGGCGTGATTTGACCTATGTGGCAAAGCTCATAGCCCTTATAGAGCATAGTTGCCACATTATCACACTAAGCCAGCCTCTTGATTTAAATGTCGATGATGATAAAAGGTTTGGCATTTAATTATCACTCTAAAGGCTAAAATATATCGCCAATGCCGTTATGATAAAGCCAGCAAAAAATGTAAGAAGCGAGCTAAGACGCCGTTTTTTACAAAATGAAGTCATCACTAACCCTGAAAAATAAAATACAAACATTGAGATTCCAAATCCGATGGCGATAAAATCATAAAATGAAAACTTCAATCCTCCTAGCTCAAATTTTGTGCCCACAGATTTGTGCATAAGCATTAGCACACCATAGAGATTGCGCTTGGTTACTTGGATAATGATTTTTCCATCTTTGTCTTTGAGAATCATTGCGCCATAATAGACATTGCCTATGCTAAGATTCCCGCGAGATTCTTTTATTTGCGTATCACTTGGAATCTCTAGGTTATTTTGCTTGAGAGTATGGAGTATGATTTCACTAGCTTGCTCTTTTGGCGGTATGGAATCAATGGGATATTTCCACACTTGCGCTCCAGAATTTTGCCTGATTTCAAAAATGTATAGCACTCCTGTAAGTGCGTAAATAAACGCAGCGGTTAAGAAAAAAAGGCTCAAATAAGTATGGACTTTCATCCAAAGTTGCTTATCAAATTTCATCCAAACTCCTTGTGTAATAAATATGATTAAAATTTGCAATACTAGGACATTTTTGTGAAATAAGTGTGAAAAGATTTTTGCAAAATTGCCCAATTATGTAAAAATTTATTATAAAATTACCGATTATACAAATGCGTTTTTTTTTTTTTTTGTATTATAATAATGCAATGGGAAGTATTATTGCTTACTTACAAAACTTCAACCTAAGGGGTGAGAATGACAAAAATGACATTATTTAGAGCAATGTTTTTAGGCTTCGCTCTAAGTCTATTGGCAAGCTCTCTTAGCGCGACTAGCACGGAGAACTATTCAAGGTGGCTTACGAGGCTTGGTATGGATTTGGATTATACTCATCGTAGTGTGAATGGTATGTGGATGCACGGCGTGGGGACGGGCTGGATTCTAGAGACGGCTTATATCAAAAAGCGAATACAAGTCGCCTCAGATATGAGATATGGACACACACCTATGGATTTACACGCAGGGTATAACACTTATGGCACTTTTGCCACTGATGTTAATATCTTTAAAAACGAGGAGCGATTTAACCGCTGGCAAGGCGCAGCGAATGTATATTTAGATATGTCGCTTAAGGCTGGCTGGAATGTCGCTGATAGCATAGAAGAGCCATTTTATATCAATTTGGGCTATGTGTTATTAGATATGTTTGTTCATCACTCTAGAGGGTATCCATTTGTTTTTAACCAAATTCACGGCGGAATATTCTTAGAAGCTGAGGGCAAAAAGAGATTGAGTGATAAATTTGCGCTTACTTATCTTGGGCGAGTGTCATTAGCAGGTGTTCAAGTAGGAATTAGCGACCCAGATAAAAACCTCGCAGGAAGCAATAATGGAGGAATTGTCATTTTAAAACCATCAAATAAGCAAGGCTATGAACTTCGAGCAAATGTGGGAATCACCTATGATATAGGCAAAAGGACAAGTTTTTTTGCAAGGTTTAATGCAAAATATAAATATCTCCCTGCCACACAATCCACCCAGCTCACTACCATTGCAAATAATTATGGATCAAACAACCCACTTGACACAGGTATAGTAGGAAGTCAAACCTTTAACATCGCCTATCCTAACGCTTATCAATTCTCTAGTGGGCTTAGCTTTGGCTTTGAGTTTTAAGGAGGTGGCAAATGAAAACATTGAATCAAAAATTCACAAAAACTTTATGTAGCGTAGCATTGCTCTGCGCCTCTTTAGCTTCTATCACACAAGGCGCGCAAGATTTGATTAGAGATGGATTCTATCGCCACATTGGATTTGGCGTGTCATATTGGCGTTATCTTGAAGTAAATTCACGAAACAATGATGCCTTTATAATGCGTATAGAATCCCCTATGTTTAACATCTCTGGCAACATAGGCTATGTATCTGCCAATGGAGTAAAATTTGATGGCTATATTGATGCTAATGTCGCTATGCCATCTTCTTGGTATACAGGGAGCATCCGTGATGAAAGAAACCCAAATAATGATGGGAAGTTTGTCAATCAACAAGACTTTAGCTCGTATTATAGGGTGCAGGGATTAGTGGGATATAATTTCTTACACGACACAAGCGAGCGCACAACACTCTATCTCCAAACAGGAGCATTTTACTTCTTTAGTCGTAACGACCAAACACCACTAGAGCGTCTGCAAGGCTATATGAGCATTCCACTACAATTAGAAACTGAAATTACGCTAACGAATTCGCTCGCGCTTAATCTTATGGGTGGGGTGAATTGGGTGCTCTTTGGCAATCATTTAAGCAGGGGCACACGAGAAAACTCCACAGCGAATCTCAACACAATCCAACGAAAAGGACTTTTTGGTGCGAGTGGCTCTGTGGGATTGCGCTATAAGACAAATGCAGGCAATGTCAGTATGATAAGGCTTATGTATGAATATTTTAGGGTGGGAGATTCCGAGCGAAGCCCAGATACATATGTGTGGGGCGGGGTAACCAAAGTGAATTATTATGAGCCAAAAAATAGCACGCATATTCTTACTTTTCAATATTTTTGGAGCTTTTAATCCTAGCCCTTAGGTTTTACCCTAAGGGCAAAAAGAAGCCTTAGCACTAACCCAAGCAAGAGTTGGTTATAATTAACCAAAAATATGCGCAAAAGGTTAGTATGGTTTTAGATTCTCTTAAAGAATGGATAGTCGCGTTGTGCGCGCTTTTGGTTGTATTTTTTATCAATGTGGGATTGCAATATTCCCATTATACACGCTACTATGAAAGCCACACAGAGGCTAAAGAGATTTATGGGCGAGTCATCGCTCAATATACAAAGAGCTCACCCAAAGGCACGAGCTATGAGGTGCTAAAGATTCAAACACAAGATGGGGCAAGTATTTATACCACTTCCAAAGAGGATATTAAAGATTTACAGCACTCTTTTGTGCGATTATGGGGGAAGAGCGCGAAATGCGAGTTTTGGCAGTATTTGCGTTCGTGCTATTTTTTTAGCTTTAGCATAAGTGTGGAATCTAAAAAAGATTATCGTGATTCTTTGCGGGAGTTTATCCTCTCTCAACACGCAGATTCTCTAATGGGGGAGCTGTATAAGACACTTTATATCGCTGATTTTCTCCCAAAGCCATTGCGTGATGTGGCAAATACCTTAGGCATTGCTCACGTGATTGCTATTAGTGGATTTCATTTGGGTATTTTAAGTCTTGGGTTTGGAATCTTGCTCCATTTTTTATACAAAAGGGTGCATAGATTTTTCCCATATCGCAATAGATTCTATGATGTTGGCGCGATAGTTGTTGTGCTATTGTTTGGATATTTGGTTTTGCTCGATTTTAGTGCGTCATTTTTGCGCGCGTGGGTAATGGCATTTATAGGGTTTTTTCTTGCATTTATGGGGGTAAGGATTCTCCAATTTCGCTTTTTGACGTTTATTGGGCTTGTGTGTATTGCGTTTTTCCCGCGTTTGCTTTTTAGCGTGGGGTTTTTCCTCTCGTTTTTTGGCGTGTTTTATATTTATCTGTTTATGCACCATTGTAAAGAGTTTGGGAATCTTGCGCGTAGAGATTATGTAGTTAAAAGCAAAGATTCTCTTATTTGTGCGTATTTTTCCCACCATTTTTGGGTGCATAAATTTTATGTTTTGGTGCTTTTGCCTGTGTTTTTTAATGCGGTGATTTTTATCAATATGCTGATTTTAGTGCATTTCTTTTTTCCGTATTTTAGTGTTTATACTATTGCTTCAATCCCCATAACAATAGGCTTTACACTCTTTTTCCCCGCGAGCATTATCGCGCATTGTTTGAGTGTGGGTAATGTGTTTGATGATTTTTTAGTATGGCTTTTTAGTTTGGATTTGCAAGCTGTCGAAGTCTTTAGTAGCGCGCCGATATTTTTTGGCTACCTAGTCTTAAGCTTTCTTGCTATGAGGTTTAGGATTGCTTATATTGCCTTAAATGGCGTTGGAGTGCTATTTTTGGTGTGGTTGTATTATAACGCACTAAGTTAGCGGAGGGATTCTAACTTTCGTGCTAAAGCGAATAAAATTATTTCACTTCGTAGTAAAACGCCTCGCCACCTATATCAGTTTTAATCTTTAATAGCTCTCTATTTGCATCGGTGCGAGAAGTAAAAGGACCAATCAAATATTTTGTGCCACCATTTTCTGGTTTCACACGATAGCTATAACCTCCAATTTTGCCTAAAAACTCTTTATTCGGCGTGTTTTCAAAGCTCCCTACTTGGATATAATGCCCTCTTTGTGCGACTTGTCCATTTTTTGACTTGTCTGTTGTGTTTTTTGGAGCTTGAGTATTTTGGCTCTTTGGCGGTTGTGCTTGAGTTTGAGCAGGTTTTGGTGTAGCTTGTGCTGGCTTTGGGGTTTGTGCTGGTTGCGCACTCTTTGGCGGTTGCGTTTGAGCTACTTGAGGTGGCGTTGGCTGTTGTGCGGGGGGTGCGATTGGCTTTGGTGTGGGTTCTTTTGCCTGCATATCGACATTTTGCGTTTGCTCTAGTAGAGGTTGCGTTTGTTCCTGTGGTGTAAGAGTAGTGCCTTGAGCCTGATTCTCTTGTCGTTCTTGGATTTTTCGCACAATGTCCTCAAACCTATCTCCATCACTAGCTTGTGTATCCACAGGTGTAAAGGGCGATTGCTCCTCTTGTTGCTCTTGTAAATTAGAATCTTGGGCAAGTTGCTGCTCGCTAGTTTGTTCTTTTTGCTCATTTGGAGTGCTTGTCAATACAAAGACAGCCAAAATGCCTGCCAGCACGACTGCAGCAATAACAAGCAAAATAACTTTCTTATTGCGGTTATTCTCTGGTGCGTTGTCAATTAAAATATCACTAAACCTATCTTCCATTGTATTTCTCCTTTAATTAAGGTTACATATGTTTCGCCCACGATGCCCCACGCTCCTTAGCAAAGACTTCATAAGGTATGGCTAAGATGTTAAAATTTTGCGGAAGTTCATTATTAGGGAAAACACGCCATTCTAGTGGGCAATTTTGAGCGAGTTTAAACGAAAGTATTTTTGCCAGCCTTTTGCCCTCATTTAAATCCGTGTGTCCCTTATGTATGTATAAATGCAGATGTCCGGGTGTCTTTGTGGTGTAGGCAGTGAAGTTGATAAAGCCCTCCTCACGCAACAAAAGCTGTGCGCGGTGATAGAATCTATCGGTATTACGCCCATTATAATCAAAAACAATATTTTCTACCTTAGAATCTTTTAGAATAAGCGAGTGGGCTACGGTGATTTCCTTACGCCAATGTTGTTGGATAATACCCAAACTAAGTTGAGAATCCACCTTGCTAAATTTGTCATATAAGATTCTTCCGTTATATACGATTTTTTCGCCAATGCCATCTTTTTTTTGGTGGTAGTGAGAAGTGTCTAACTTGATAAGTTTTAAATCCATTTCCGTCATATCTACATCCCTAATCTTATCCTGTCTAAATACCAAATCGCCATTTTAATAGATTGCCTTATCATAAATGATAAAATCTTTGGAGAACTCAGCAATTTCCTCAGCGATTTTTTCTTGTAGTGCAGTATTTGTAATGTCATCTAAAATATCAGCAATCTTTGTGCCGATAAATGAGAACTCACTCTCTTTCATACCGCGTGCAGTAAGGGCTGGAGAGCCAATGCGAATCCCACTTGTGATAAATGGCGAGCGAATCTCTCCGGGCACAGTGTTTTTATTGACCGTTATATTGGCGTTCCCAAGTGCTAAATCCGCATCTTTGCCACTAAAATCTTTATCTAAGAAGCTCATCAGCACAAGGTGGTTATCCGTGCCACCACTTACAAGTTTATATCCTCGATTTGTGAGCACTTTGGCAAGCTCCTTAATATTTAGCTTCACTTGTTTGGCGTAAGTTTTCCACTCTGGCTTTAGATTCTCTAAAAATCCTGTTGCTTTGCCAGCAATGATGTGCATTAGTGGTCCGCCTTGCAACGCAGGGAATACGGCTTTGTTAATTTTTTTGGCAAGCTCTTCATCATTTGTCATTATGATTCCCCCGCGTGGTCCTCGTAAAGTCTTGTGTGTCGTGGTGGTAACGATATGGCAATGTGGGAATGGATTAGGATATTCGCCTGCTACTACAAGTCCAGCAATGTGTGCAATATCGCCCATTAGAAGCGCACCCACAGAATCTGCAATCTCACGGAATCTCTTAAAGTCAAGCTCCCTTGTATAAGCTGAAAAGCCACATACAATGATATTTGGTTTGACCACTTGTGCGTATTGCGCGACTTTGTCATAATCAATATAGCCATTAAGCTCCACGCCATAAAAAAAGCTCTGATAGAGTTGTCCGCTTACGCTTACCTTTGCGCCGTGTGTCAAATGCCCGCCGTGGCTTAAATCCATTCCTAAGATTTTGTCATAGGGTTTAAGTAATGCTGCATACACCGCGCCATTTGCTTGAGAGCCAGAGTGTGGCTGGACATTGGCAAATTCACAGCCAAAGAGCTTTTTTGCTCGCTCAATAGCAATATTTTCAATTTCATCGACAAATTCACAACCGCCGTAATATCGCTTGCCCGGATAGCCTTCAGCATATTTGTTTGTGAGGATACTGCCCATTGCTTCCATCACGCTTGGGAAAGTAAAGTTTTCACTTGCAATCATCTCTAAATGCGTATTTTGGCGCGCTAATTCTTTGTTTATGAGGTTGAAAATTTCACTATCGCTTTGCTCTAAATATCCCATTATTTTGTAATCCTTGTCCTTTAATTTTTATCCTCTAGTATATCATAATTTCCCTTATGGATTTTAAGCGCGGGGAATAAAATAACATCTTTTATACTTTTTTGGTTGGTAAGGAGCATTATAAGTCTATCAATGCCAATGCCCTCTCCCGCAGTGGGTGGCATACCATATCCCAACGCCCATACGAAGTCCTCGTCCATATACTGCGCTTCCTCATCGCCTGCATCTTTTTGACGCACTTGCTCTTCAAATCGTGCTTTTTGGTCTAGCGGGTCGTTTAATTCATTAAAACCATTGGCAATCTCGCGCCCAGCGATAAAAAGCTCAAATCGCTCTGCAATCTCACTATCCTCCTCGCTTCTACGCGCTAGCGGGCTAAGCTCAATGGGGTAGTGTGTGATAAAAGTGGGGTTAATGAGTTGAGATTCTACAAATTCGCTAAATGCCTCATCTAAAAGTTTGCCATAAGTGCTATTAGGCAGGAGTTTAATGCCTTTTTGGCGTAAAAACTCCTCTAACTTCTCTTTTGATTCTATAATTGTCTTGCTAAGTCCGCCAATCTCAATAAGAGAATCCATAAACGATATTTCCCTCCACTTAGTTAAATCAATGCTTTGCTCATCAAAGGGAATAACATTTGGCAATTCTAAAGTGCGCAATAAAAAGGCGAAAAGTTCTTTTGTAAGATTCATTAAATCTGTGTAAGTGTGGTAAGCCCAATAAAATTCTATGCTGCTAAATTCTGGATTATGTGTAGAATCTACACCTTCATTTCTAAAATTGCGGTTGATTTCATACACCGCTTCAAACCCACCTACTACAAGTCGTTTGAGATAAAGTTCTGGTGCGATTCTCAAATATCTATCTGCATCAAGTGCATTGTGATGGGTGATAAATGGCTTGGCATTTGCGCCACCGGGTATCGGGTGGAGCATTGGCGTTTCGACTTCTAAAAACCCCTTTTTATCAAAGAAGTCTCGCACGCACGCGATAATTTTGCTTCGTAACACAAAAGTTTGCTTCACATCATCATTTACGATTAAATCCACATATCGCTGGCGGTATCGTAGCTCTATATCGCTAAGCCCGTGAAATTTCTCAGGGAGTGGCACGATAGCCTTGCTTACAATGCTAAATTCTAAGGCGTGAATGCTAAGCTCGCCCATTTTGGTTACAAAGCCAAAGCCACAAATATTCACAAAGTCGCCAACTTCAAGGATTTTTTTGACTTCTTCAAATTGCTCGCCCAACTCATTTGTGCTTATATATGCTTGCAAAATACCGCTTTGGTCTTGTATTTTGATAAAGCACGCCTTTCCCATAAGGCGGATAAATCGCACGCGCCCAACCACGCATTCACAAGGTTTTGAATCGTTTGGAGTGCTTGTATCATTAGTGTCTTGTTGTTCTTTTAAAAAGGCATATTTTTGTAAAAATTCTGCGTTGCTAAGCGTGCGTTTGGCGTTTGTGCTGTATGGATTTTTGCCAATTTCTCGCAAGGAATCGGCTTTTTTAATGCGTTGCTGGATATAAAAATTTGAAAACATTACTTTTTTGCTTCACTTTTTGCATTTTTTTGGTTAGATTGGTTGGCTGGTTTTTTGGATTTGTTTTGGGCGTCTTTTTGTAGAGATTGCGCCCCCTTTTTTACCTCTTTTTTTGCTTTTTGCACCGCTCCAAAAATCACAGAATCTAAATGCAACGCCTTGCTAAAAGATTCTATAAATTTATAGCTGTGGGTTTGTGTTTTTAGTTGTTTTGTGAAGTTTTGTAAAAATGGAATCTGTGCGATAAAAAATACCAACAAAGCTAGTAGCGCAAAGGATTTTACTACACCAAGTGAGAAGCCAAGCACATTATCAATGCGTCCCGCAATGCTGTTTTCAAGTCTTTGAGCTAAAAACTCACTAATGAAAATGACAATAACCCAAGAAATACAAAGCACCAACACAAATCCAATGATGGAATCTATTTGGTCATCAAAATGATAGACATAGTGCTCAAATACCAATCCTGCGTTAATGTAGAGTTTAGTCGCTAGAGATATGCCAACGATGATTCCAATCAGCGAGCCACAGCTACGAATAAACCCACGATGAAATCCCTTGACGCTCAAAAGGAGCAACAGCACCACAAAGCACACATCAATATAATGTATATTTTCCATTCAAAAAATCCTAAGAATCTCTTAAATATTGCATAATATTCTTCCATATCAGGGTAATAGGATTTTCTTGGAGTTCCAAATTTTGAGATTAATGC
>CAKVEH010000019.1 GCA_934728205.1 uncultured Helicobacteraceae bacterium | reverse complement strand
TCTTTTGCCACGCTTTGTAGCTCTGCCTCACTTGCTTTGCCACTCCAAAATGCCTCTAAAACCTTTTTTAACTCTCTGTTTTGCCCGATTCTCGGGAATCCTAAAATGTTTGTTTGCGGAGTGCTAATCTTGCTCATAAGTTGTCCTTTGTGTTGAATTTCAAATGTGGTATTTTGGCATAAAAAATTAAAAACACAATATGTATTTTAAAATTTTTGTAATTTTTCTACGAAAATACTTGGAATCTTCATAGCAAAGTTCAAGCCCAAAATGCAATTTTTCCCAAAAAAGCATATTATAATGCCACATTGATTTTATTTTCTTTACAATAAGGAATGATGATGATTGATGTGTGGATTGTTGTGAGTGTGATATTTTTGATAGTGGGCGGATTTGGGGTTTTTATAACGCATTTAAAAAGCCAAATTTCCGCGTTTGCAAGCAAAAATGCCGAGTTCTCAGATTCCATAACGCAGTTTGAATCTCGTGCTACACAATCCCAAAACGCTATGATTGCCTTAAGAGAGGAAAATGCCGCGCTAAAAGCACAACTCTCAAGTGCGCAAACACTCTACCAAACGCTTAAAGAACAATCTACACACAGCCTTGCTACGCTTAAATCAGAGTTTGATAATGCACTTCAAAAGCAATCAAACGCGCTCTTAGAGCAAAACAAAATATTTATCCAGCACGATTCTAAAAAGATTTTAGATGAGGTTTTTACGCCTATCCAAAAGAGTGTGGAGGAGTATTCTAAGGGCTTGCGTGATAACAAAGTGAGCTTAGAGACAAACATTAAAAATATGTTTGATTACACGCAAAGTATGCGTGAAGACGCTAATAAGCTTACCCAGATTCTCAAAGGCGATAAAAAAACTCGCGGAAATTTCGCCGAGCTTCAGCTAAAAAGCGTGCTAGAGCAAAGTGGGCTAAAGCAAGGTGAGCAATACCAGCTCCAAGAGCAATCCATAATCGAGGGCAAAAAGTATATCCCCGATGCAGTGGTGTATTTGGATAAGCAAAAAAGCATCATTATTGATGCGAAGTTTTCTCTGCCTAATGATTTTGACTTCGCTGAGATTACAAACGCAGTGTGTGAGCAAATCGCTGGGAATCTCAAAGAGAGAATCGATGAGCTTGCTAAAAAGCCTTATGCGAATTTCAAACAAAACACTTATGATTATGTGCTGTTGTTTGTGCCTTATAATAACCTTTTAGACTTAGCACTGCAGGCAAATCCAAGCCTCTATCAATACGCCTATGAGAAGCAAATTTATCTCACTACACCGCACACGCTTTTTATGGCGTTAAAAACCATTCAAATCAGCTGGCTTCACATTCAAGGCGATGAAAATGTCAAAAAAGCCCTTGAGGAGTTTGGCAAGTTTTGCGATAAGTTTGGTGGCGTGCTTGGTTCATTTAATGCCATTCAAAAGAATCTAAAAACCCTCTTAGGCAATATCGATACAATGCAATCCCAGCTTGATGGGCGCGGTGGGCTTACGAGCTTTGTTGAGCGTATTAGCGCGCTTGGTGTCAAAGGCAAAAAGTCTCTGCCAAAAAGCAGCGATTCTCACACGCTTGAGCACGATGATTTGCTTTCTTGAGCGTAATTTGGGTAGAGCACATAAAGAGCACATTTGAAGTATTTAGAGGGTTTTAATGTCGCGCACTTTGAGCATTGTGTGGTTGAATGGTATCGGCGGTGCGGGCGCATTGAGCTAGCTTGGAGAAATTTTAGGCGCGATGGTTCGCAAAGCTATGAAGTGTATGTGAGTGAAATGATGCTCCAACAAACGCAAGTTTCAAGGGTTTTAGAGCATTATTATTTTCCATTTTTGGCAGAATTTCCGACACTTATGGCTTTAGCAAATGCCACACAAGAGCGTGTGTTAAAGGCTTGGGAGGGATTAGGATATTATGCGCGGGCGCGAAATATGCAAGAGTGCGCGCGTATATGCGTGCAAAAGCATAGTGGAAATTTGCCACGCGATACAAACGAACTGCAAAAACTTCCCGGCATTGGTGCGTATAGTGCGGGGGCGATTGCGTGTTTTGGCTTTGGTGAGAGTGTGGGCTTTGTAGATTCTAATATCGCACGCGTATTTTGCCGTCTCTTTGCTATCCAAAAGGCGAGCACAAAGGAATTATTTTCCCTTGCAAATATGCTTGTATCCACGCATAGCCCATTTGAATACAATCAAGCCTTGCTTGATATTGGTGCGCTTGTTTGTGTGAAAATGCCAAAATGCCACATTTGCCCTCTTAGCTCAATGTGTAAGGGCAAACATTCTCCCCAGCTCTATCCACACAAAAAGCCCCGCGCAAAAGAGAATCTACATTTACACTTGTTTGGCGTGTATTTCTTGCAGGGTAAAAAAGCGTATATCGCCCTGTATCAAAGTGATAGCGCGCTTTATTTTGGACTCTACAATTTGCCACAAAGCACAAATCCCAAGATTCTCAAAAGCAAATCTAAGGATTTCCCTCTCCCCACTCACATTGGCACTTTGAAGCATAATTACACCAAATATGCTATCAGCGCGGAAGTGTCCGCGATTAAATGTGAGAATCTTGCCAAAGCTAAAGAGGTTTTAGCGTGCATTGATGAGCGAGATTCCCACAAGGCAGAGTTTTTCACTTTTGCAGAGATTGACACTATCGCGCTTTGTAGCCTTGCTAAAAAGGCTCTCAAACTTTTAACAAGCATTGCTTGATATTTACTTTTCTTTATTAAAACGCGTATTAAATTTACACCCCAACAAGGACACGCAATGCAAAAATTTATCATACATAATCTTGATTGTCCAAATTGTGCAGCAAAGCTAGAGGGCAGTCTCGCTAAGATTCCAAGTGTGCGTGAGGTTAAGATACATTTTGCAACCAATATTTTAGAAATTGATTGTGATGACATAAGCGCGGTGCAAGCGAGCATTAAAAAACTCGAGCCAAGCGTAGAAATCACAGAATCTACACTTAAAAATCACAATCCAAAACTGACATTTTTTACTCCCACTTTGGCATTGCTTGGTGTGTTGGCGGTGATTTTTGTTGGGAGCTTGTGTGTGGATTATTTGTATGGAGATTTGCTCCAAGATTCACAAAAGGAGTTTTTTGAAAACGCACTTATGATTCTTTGGGTTGGGATTTATCTTATCGCTGGACGCAATGTGTTTAAGGGCGCGTTTAGAAGCATTAAGAATAAGGAGTTTTTTGATGAAAACACGCTAATGCTCATCGCCTCAATCGCGGCATTTTGCATTGGAGCGAGCGAAGAGGCGGTAAGCATTATGCTGTTTTTCTCTGCGGGAGAATACCTCCAAGAAATCAGCGTGAAAAAATCAAAAGCCGCTATCAACCAAAGCGCGAATCTCGCGCCCACCCTCGTGCACAAATGCGTGCAAAACTCCGCACAAGACACTATTGACATAGACCCACAAGCACTTGAAGTGGGCGATGAAATCGTGTTGTATGCGGGCGAAATGTTGCCCTGTGATTGTGTGTTACTAAGCGAGGAAGTGAGCTTTAATTGTGCGGCGATGAGCGGAGAATCTTTGCCTGTGGATTATGTGGCGGGCAGAGAAATTTTAAGTGGGGCGATTGCGCTTAGCTCGGCTGTGAAGTTGCGCGTTATAAGAGAGTTTGAAAAAAGTCAAATCGCCAAAATCGGCGAACTTATTGCTAATGCGAGCGCGCAAAAGTCCAAGACAGAGAGTTTCATCACTACTTTTGCGCGTTACTATACGCCTGTAATGTTGCTTTTTGCCATTCTTGTGGCTACGATTCCTCCATTATTTTTCGCGCAGAGCTTTAATGAGTGGATTTATCGCGCTTTAGTGGTGCTTATGGTGAGTTGTCCTTGTGCGTTAGTAGTGTCCGTGCCTATCGGGTATTTTGGTGGATTAGCCGCTGCGAGTAAAAATGGGGCATTGCTCAAAGGCTCAAACTACTTAGAAGCCCTAAGCCAGCTCAAAGCAATCGCCTTTGATAAGACAGGCACACTCACAAAAGGAATCTTTAAGGTCATAGAAGTCGTCCCTAGCGATGGATTCTCAAAAGATGAGGTGCTCTCCTACGCGCTGTGTGCGAATAATCTCTCAAATCACCCAATCGCACAATCTATCAAAGCAGAATATGAAAAGCTCGCCCATAAGCACAGCGTGAGTGAATATGAGGAGCTATCTGGCTTAGGCGTGCGCGCAGTGTGCGATAGCCACGAGATTATCGCAGGCAATGATGCGATTTTGCATAAATTTGATGTCTTGCATAACACTTGTCATATTAAGGGGAGCGTGATTCACATTAGCGTGGATAAAAAGTATGTGGGCTATATCATCATTGCCGATGAGCTTAAAGATGAGGCAGTGGGCGTAATTAGCGCGCTTAAAAACTTAGGCATAGATTGTATAATGCTAAGTGGGGATAATGAATATCCCTGCAAAGTCGTGGCGGATAAGATTGGCTGTGAGTTTAGGCATTCACTTTTGCCCGATGATAAGGCGCGCGAATTTGGGAATCTCAAAAATGCCACCAAAAATGGCAAAGTCGCCTTTGTAGGCGATGGTATCAATGACGCGCCCACGCTCGCCCTCGCTGATGTAGGCATCTCAATGGGCAGTGGGAGCGATATAAGCCACCAAAGCGCGGATATGATTCTCACTAATAGTTCGCTTCATACGCTACTTAAATCTATCCAAATCGCTAAGAAAACAAAGATTATCATTTATCAAAATATCGCCTTTGCGCTGATTGTCAAAGGTGCGTTTATGGTGCTAGGACTCTTTGGCGTGGCTGAGATTTGGGAGGCAGTCTTTGGCGATGTGGGTGTGGCACTGCTCGCGCTTGCCAATGCGATGCGCGCTTTGCGACTCTAAGTTAATTTTTGTGGCGTTTTGCCACTTTTTTCCTCTTTTTTGCACAAAAGGCTTTCACTTTATTTTTTAAACAAAAATTTTTAAAATTTGGTCGTGTTTTTGTAAAAAAGTGCAAAAACGCAAAAAATCCACAATAGGCTTACATATCTTTATGGTGTGCTGAGCCTCAAATCTCATATTAAAGGAAGCCAATGAAAAGAATACTTTTGTTAATAATGACAATATGTGCGATGGCACAAGAGGAGTGTTATAAGCCAAATGAAGTTTATTTGGAGGGAGAATGTTACCTAAAGAAAATCACAAAAAAAATGTAATTAGGAATATTAAAGAATCGTGACTTGGGGATAATACAGGTGGAACTATATGCTCTTTTTCGCCCACAACGATACAAGAAAATTCTTGGGGACAGAAAGAAGAACATAGTTTTTTACCTTTCGTCCTTATTCTTTTGTAGGACTTACAGAAGCAGAGCGTATTCTTGAGGAAGTTTCTGCCCTTAAAACACTACAAAATACTCCATTGCACATCTATTACAAAAGATTAGAGGAAATTGTGCAAGATATTCGTAAAGATACACAGAAGCATAAGTATGAAGCATCACAATATGAGAAAGATTTTATAAGAAATTATGAAATATTTAGCAGAATATACGCTGATATATCAATTACCCAAGCGGTGATAAACCCACTTAAGACATCAGCTCGGCAATAATATAACGCTATAGAAAAGTTAAAAGAACAAAGGGAGCATCAAGAAAAACCTGGGTTAATAACTACAAGGGAAATAAGGTTAGCGGACTTAGTCCAAGAGATTCACTTCCTAGAAATGCAAAAAAGAAATCCAAAAAGTAGAGAAAATGAAACAAGCACAACTCACACAATATGTTATGCAAGAGTTCTACAACCCTCTTAGATATTTTGAAGAATTTGCCAAAAATAAAGAGCAAGGTTTTATTAGTCAGCTTATTAAGCACATCAAACGCATCTATAAGATTGATGATGGATTTGTAGATTAAAGCGAGCCTACGCTACTTATTAAGGCTTAGGGGCGAGAATCTCGCTATAATGCTTAAGGCTTTGCTCAAAGATATTTTGCCCTCCGCTTTGCTTTACATTTGGCGTGATGGGTTGTGAAAGCCCCTTATGGCAGTTTATGCACTCATCGATGACTTTATGATTCGCTCTTAGCTCTGGGAGGCGGATTTTCTCCACGCTATGACATACAAAGCAATCCTGCCCACAGCCCACGCCAGCCCCCGCGTTATTGCTTGCTTTATCGGTATGGCAGGATTTGCACGCTAGCATTGGTTTGTGGCGCATATCTTTTTTATAATCCAAGTTAAAATGACAGCTCTTACAATCCCCCGAGCAGCTCGCCCATAGAGGCGATAATAGCGATACAGCGAGCAATACAATACAAGCGACTTTTTTCACACACTTCCTTATGCGATTATTTCGCGTAAGGGTAGCATTAGATTCTAAATTTTGCGCTACAATGGCAACTTTGCGCATTATCCGCGTAACTTCTCTAATCGCTCGCGCTTTGTGCCAATATCTGTGATTTGGATTCCGAAGTTTCCATCGACAATGACTACCTCGCCTCGTGCGATAACTTTATCATCGACTAGGATTTCTAGTGGGTCATTGGCGAGTTGGTTGAGCTCTATCACACTTCCAATATCCATATTGATGACATCTTTTAGGAGCATTCGCTTTTGCCCGATACGCACTTTGACATTTAAGCGCACATCTAAAATCATATTGATATTTTTAAATTCCACCGCGCTTAATGCCACACCACCTTCCTTGCCACCATCGCCAGAAGCCTCCCCGTTAAAAATATTGCTAAATGATTGGGTAGTAAGGATTAAAAAGTCTGTTTGGACTTTTTCTAAAGAGAAATTAAAGATATACACCTTATCAAACGCACTCAAATCAATCTCTTTATCTACAAGCTCGATTTTTTCGCACGCAAAGGAGACTTTTGGGAGATTTTTTTGTGAGCCTAAGTTCGTAGAAATCGCACCAAAAATATTTGAGACAATTTCTTTAATCGCGTCTAAATCATCATTGCTTATAGAATCTTTTGGCTCGCCATCGCCTCCTAACATCATATCAGAGAGCGCGCTTCCCATTTGCGCAGGGACAACCATAGAAATTTGTGAGTTTGCTTCCCCGCTTACTTTGATATGTGCGAGCGCATACACCTTTGGCAATGATTCTAAGCTGACATTATCATCGCGAGTATGGGTGATTTGCGCATCTTTGCCCAAAAGCCCAGAAATGGTCGATTTGCCCTCTGCGATGACTAAATCAATAAAACTCTTCATACTCATAGTCTTGCTCCTTACTCATTTTCTTCTTCTTCGACATCAATCACGCGGTTTTTGCGCTGCGCCTCAAGCATTTCAAGCACTTCTTTGACCTGGTCTTTTTCTGTAATGATAGTTTCTTTAATGGTGATAGTCTTGCGGTAGCGTTGCAAGCCAATGGAGGCGACATACTTTTCTCTCCCATCGATTGATACGCGCACGGTGTCATCAGCCACAGAATCTAGGCGGATAATGTTCCCAGCTTCTAAATCAAGCACTTCTCGCAAACTCAAAGTTGTCTCGCCAACATAGGCAGAAACCATTACGCCAGCACCTGCGACAAGTGCTTGG
The DNA here is from genome assembly GCA_934728205.1 of uncultured Helicobacteraceae bacterium. Lineage (GTDB taxonomy): Bacteria > Campylobacterota > Campylobacteria > Campylobacterales > Helicobacteraceae > Helicobacter_F. Next base: position 4,733 of record CAKVEH010000019.1, on the reverse strand, counting down.
AGCTCTTTATTACGCGATTTTTTTGAGCTTTTATCACTTAGCATTAAATCGCGCGTAGCAAGCCTTGAGAGCACGGTCTCAAGTGAAATCACGGGATAGCAAAGGTTCATCATACCGCTTGAGTGCCCAATGATAATCTCCATAACCACCATAATAACAATTTCATTTTGTGCTACAATTTGCACGACATTGGGGCTAGATTCCTTAGCGTCAATGCTTGGATAAATCTCTGTAACAGAAGCCCACGCTTCTTTGAGATTTTGCATCATTTGGCGCAAGATTGTATCAAGCAAATTCACTTCAATGTCGCTAAATTCGCGCGAGTTCTCATACGGGTCGCCCTTACCACCCAAAAGCCTATCAATCATAGGAAATGCAATGCTTGGATTTATCTCTAGCACACCGCTACCCTCTAGTGGTTTCATTGAAAACACATTAAAGCTCGTAGGGCTTGGCAAGCTCATTAGAAATTCTCCATAAGTCATCTGATCAACACTATGGAGCTGAATCTCAACAATGGAGCGCATAATGGCTGAAATTTGGCTTGAGAGTGAGCGCGCCATTTTGTCGTGGATACTTTTAAACGCACGCAGCTGCTCTTTACTAACGCGGTTTGGTCGTTTAAAGTCATAGAGCGTTACTTGCTTTTGGTGGAGAATATCCTCTTTTTCAAGGGTGTTGGTATCCCCGCCATCATCGACTACTTCAAGTAGTGCATCAATTTCTTCTTGACTTAGTATATCAGCCACGATTTTCTCCCAATTTCACACGGATTTTTTTAATCACTTCTTTAGAAACTTGAGAGATTCTAGATTCTGTGATTCCTAAAATTTCGCTAATCTCTCTTAAACTCAACTCTTCAAAAAAATACAGCTGGATAATGGTTTGTTCCCTTTGGCTTAGCCCACTTAGAATCCTAGCAATAATTTCCATTAACTCCTCTTGTTGCAAATCTTCTAAAATATTATCGCCAATAATGGCATTATATTGCTCATCGATTGGCACAAGCGCGTAAATATCGCTCGCAATCCGTGCTTCTTTGATTTTTTGAATATCTTCATTGAGTGCTCTGGCTAAGTATTCATCGCTAGGCTCTTCTTGGTGGAGGTTAAAGTATTTTGAGGTTTCAAAGTCAATGCCTTTAATGAGCTTGCGACTAGAGCGAGAAAGCACATCTAAAGAGCGCAAATAATCCAGCATAGCACCATTTACGCGCGTTTTAGCATATCCCCAAAATGAGTCGTTAATCGAGCTGTCATAGCGTCTAGCAAGTTTTACGAGCTCCTCTGCGCCGATTGAGACCAAATCCATTACATCAATAGAGCTTGGCAGTCGTTCTTTTAGCCGAAATGCCATAGCCTTAACGGCAGGAAGATATTGAGTAGCTAGCTCATCTTGGGCAAACTTAATATTTTTGCTATACACATTTTTCATACAATTTAGCCCTTTATTATTATTTGCTATAAGCATTTGCGCTTTGTAACACAGCACATTTAGAAATCTTCTTCGTTTTCTCTATCAGCTTCTATGCTTTTTAGGAACGAACGGATTCTGGCACTTTCACGCTCTTTTTTGTCAAATTCGAGGCGATAATACTCCAAGTTTTGCTCTAATTTGCTCTTTCTAGTCTGCAACGAAGTAAAGTCCAAAAACCAAAAACACAACGATATGCACAGCGTAATGATAAGATAAATACCCATTGTGGTAAAAATCGTCCAAATAAGCATAACAGCGGGGTCATCGAACTTAATAATAGCAAAAGTAAGCCCTACGAAAAATCCCGTAACAATACCAAAACTCATATAATTATCTGGTTTCATTCACGCCCCACACAATAAGCTAGCAATACCCTGCCACGCGCTTAAATAGACACGCCAAAGCATTGTTAGAATTAAGCATATTTTGTTCCATTTTATGCGCGTCTTTTGGTGTGGATTGCGGAGTAAAAAGCGTAGATTCTAACGCAATGAGATTATGCAAGATAGTATCCATTTGGAATTTTTCCGCGCTTAAGTTTTGCGTTTTACAAAAAATCTCTCTTTTTCTACACGCATTGATTACAAGCGGGCTGTGGGCTAAGAATCCTAGATAGTGGAGAGTAAGACTTGGGATTTTAGATTTGGCAAGAGACTTCATTCGAGAAAATACCGATTTCGCCTCACTCGCACTTTGCGCCATATTAAGCACAATAGCAATATCATTTTTTTCTTTAGCATTGAGTTTTATAGTGGCGTAGGCATCGGTGATTGCACTTGGGTCATTCATTGTAACGACAATAAGCAAGTCGCTTGCGTCTAAAAAGTTTTGTGAGATTCCCCCAAGACCAGCTCCTGTATCAATTATCATATAATCAATATCTTCACATACACCGCTTTCGTTTAAAAATCGCTCAAACACACCGCTGTTAGCATATTTGAGAATCTCATCTCCATTATCCCCGGGTATGAGCAATAAGTTTTTTTCGACATTAAAAATAATATCCTTGAAACTCACTTCGCCTTTAAGTGCGTGTAAAATGTTGTATTTGGCGCGGATTCCAAACATAATGTCTAAATTTGCCAACCCAATATCAGCATCAAAAATAGCCACTTTTTTACCAAGTTTGCACAACAAATAAGCAAGATTTGCTGCTATGCTTGATTTCCCAACGCCGCCCTTTCCACTGGTGATAGCGACAAAACGCGTCTTGTATAAAAACCTCTTTTCGCGCTTCTCAACGAGATTTTTGAGTTCGCTTGCTTGATTTGGTTGCATTGTCGCCCCCTATATCAACATTTTTTCTTTGACGCCCTCAAATCCTTCTAGCAGGCAATCTACCAAGTAGTCATTATTTGCCACCACCAAGTCATTTGGCACTCCTTGTCCAATAGAGAGATAGCTAATGGGTTTTTTGCTTTCATACACTAATGAAAACATATTCCCAAAGTAGCGACTTTCATCAAGTTTGCTAAAAATCATCGTATCAATATCAAGGTAATTTGCAAACGCGTTGTAAGTATCGCGTAAATCTTCGTATTTGACATTGAGCGCGAGCACAAGTGAAACATCGATTTTATAGTCATTATCCACAAATTTTTTAATTGATTCAAATTTTTGTTTGTCATTTTGCGAATGACCAGCTGTATCGATTAAAATAAAATCACAATGTTTGAGCGCGTCAATGGCTGCGCCGAGCTCTTGAGGCTCTACCACCGTATCGATGCTTAACCTCATCATTCGCGCATACGCCATTAGCTGGTCTACTGCGGCTAAACGATAAGTATCAAGTGTGATAATCCCAACTTTATGGCGTTTTTCTACCATTAGGCTATATCGTGCAGCAAGTTTCGCTAGTGTAGTGGTTTTACCCACTCCTGTAGGACCTACAAACATCATTATGCGTTTTTGTGTGCTTTGAAGATTCTCTGTGCGACAATAAATCATCTTTCGTAACACTTCGCGGAAATATCGCTTTGTCATCACAGAATTTTCGCGCATTCTAAGGGGCATAAGCTCCAAACTTAGGCGCATAATCATATCTAAGTGTTCCTTGCTCATTCCGCTTTCTTTGGCGATTCGATAGATTTCAGAAAACTCCTGTGGTATGTGTAAATCATTTGGCGCGCGTTCTTGCCAAAACATATTTTGGATAAGTTTGATTCTATCATTCACCTTACCCATTTCATCGCGCAATTCCTTGATTTCAACCCTTTCTGCTTGTCGCTCCGCACGCATTTCACTTAGTTTAGAATCAAGCCTTACTTCGCCAAGTGGTGGTGTATCTATTGGGCTTTGGACTTGTCCTACATTTTTGTAAGGGTTAGTGTTTGAGAGATTGGTTGTCCTTTTGTTTGGCTCGGTTTTAAGTTCATTTGCTCTAGGGCTACTTACGCCTGCGATTTGGGAAACTTCGCGCACAAGATTGCTTAGCTGGATAGTCGCCTCATCACCACCTTTTACCTTTTGTGCGCGCTTTTTGGCGAGCTGTTTTTGTGCTATTTCTTCAATCCTTGCTTGGACGCTATTTGTGGGGAGTTCAGATTCTTGTGTTGCGGGATTTTGCGTATTTGTTTGGGAATCTGCTATTGCTTGGGGTTTTGTGCCACTAGAAGTCTCCTCATCAATCACAAAAACCATCTCATAAAGCCCCGCTTGTGTGGGCGATTTTTTGCGCACCTCTTTTGTTTCTAAAAGCTGAATCTCATCGCCCAGCTCATCTCTAGCCTTTTTCATCGCTTCTGCTGGCGTTTCCCCAGAAAATGTAACTACTCTTTTTGCCATAAATTTCCTTTTCAATGTATAGATTCTAGCAAACTTAGCGGGATACACACACTTAGTCGTTTTTCCCAATGAATGTGTGGACTTGTAAGATATTCTCGCTTTAAAATCAATTTGTTAAACAAAATTATATCAATATCTAGGATTCTTGGTGCATTTTTAAACACTCTTTTTCTCTTTCTGCCAAAGCGGCGTTCCAAATAAAACACAAGCGCGTAAATTTCCAATAAACATAGGCTTGTTTGTGCGTATATAATGGCGTTTAAAAAGTCTGGCTGATTGATATAGCCAAAGGCAGGGTTTTTTATGATTGGGCTTGAGTGGAGTGTAGTGATTTTTGGGTGATTTTTTAGCGTGCGAAAAAGATTCTCAAAAACTTGAGAGGTAGTTGGCATATTTCCGCCAATGCCTAAAATAATGTGGTTGCGCTCCTGTAATTTTATGCGTTTTTGGAATGCAAGTGCAGGGTGTAAGTC
>CAKVEH010000018.1 GCA_934728205.1 uncultured Helicobacteraceae bacterium | reverse complement strand
GCGTTAAAGGGATTAAAAATATCAAGTGGGTGGATAAGATAATACCAAAGCCCCACATCGCTATAAACTGCGAGATACCCAAGTCTTGCGCCTAAAATCACGCCAACTTCCGCCCATAAAAAATATGATTCTAAAATTTGTGATGATATGCCGAAGCGATTTGGATACTTTTTGATAAAAAATGAAGCGATAAAAAGTGCGCCAAGCAAAGCAACAACATAACATAAGCCATACCAATGCACCTTAAGCCCAAAGACTTCAAACGCGATTGGGTCAAAATGTGCATAAAAGACATTCCACGCATTAAGCGAGCTCATTGTTCGTCCTCTTTAATTTTAACCGCAAATAAATCTGATAACCCAATCTCTTCAAGGAACAAAAATGCCCTAAGAGAATCCACCACGACTTCTAATTCTAGTTTATCGTGCATTTTTAGCTTAGCAAGCAGTCCAAGCACATAGGAATTAAGCGGATAACTTCGCACAAAATAGATTCTAAAAATCTCACAATCCATTCCATATTTGCCCTCTTTGTTTTTGTTTTTGAAAGCTTGCAAATAAAAATACAATTCTTGCTTGAAGTCTAAAAAAGTATGGTAGTTGCTAATCTTGCCAACCACCCTAACAATATCGCCACCCTCCGCTAAAGACACTTTTGAGATAGTCATTTTCGTCCTTTTAATGTTATGCAATATTTTTTGGATGTAATTTTAACAAGTCTTAGGGTGCAAAATCTATAAATTATGTGCATTCCTCTACCATTTTGTGAAAAACTCCTACAAAACTTGTAACGCGGTGCTTGCGATGATTTTACACGACTTTTTGATTCCATATTTTTACAAAAGCGTGGGGATAAAAGAATCTGCGGGGTAAATAAGGGGGTAAAAACGCAACGCAGGGCGAATCTTTTAGGCGTTTGCGAAGTATAACTCGCTTTATTTTGGATTAGGCTTTGGGTAGAGATTTTCACAAAAATCTTATGTTTATGATGCTTTTTAGATTCTCGTTTTAGTTTAGAAATTGACAAACTTGGAATCTTTTTACCATAAAAATTATGCTCCATTATGTTGCTAAAAGTTTCAAACGCACTTACCACCCACTCACTTCCCCTATCTCCCGTAAAATGCTGCTCCAATGTGGCGATAAGCCCATTTAGATTCTCTACACTAGGGCGCAATGTGTAATATAGCATTATAACTCAAGCTCTTTGGGTGGATTTGCAATGATGTCATAGCCCAAAAGACTGATTTTGTAGGCGTGGAGCATAAGTCTTGGTGCGTTTATCCCATCATAAAGACTATCGCCAATTATTGGGTGTGAAATAGAGTGCAAGTGAATGCGGATTTGGTGAGTCCTGCCCGTCTCAATGACAACTTTGAGTAAAGTCTTTTTGCCTATAATGCCTAGTGGCTCGATATGACTTATCGCCTCTAAGCCATTTTTGTCAATCTTTGATTTGGCAGATTTGCCCTTTTTGGTGCTTATAGGTTTGTTGATTGTGCGAGATTCTGCGATTATACCACTTACTAAGGCTCTGTATTCCTTATACACACGGCGATTTTTAAACTCTAACCTTGCCTTTTTAGCAAACTCACTTCCCTCCCTAACAAAAAGCAACACTCCACTTGTATCCTTATCAAGCCTATGGAGCAACACGAAGTCCTTTATATTTGTGTGCGATAAAACCCACGATAAAAGCTCATAAGATTCAACAAACGCTGGCTTATCAATGGCAAGCAGATTCTCATCGTGGAGTAAAATATTTGGTGCTTGAACATTTTGGATAACAAAGGTGCTTTTAGCTGATAAAAGCGTGCGTGCTAAAGAGATTTTTTGTCCATTTGCAAGCACCAATCCTCTATCTATAAGATTCTTCGCGTGTTTATGGGAGATATTTTTTGCATTTGCTAGGAGTTTGTAGGCTTTTTCCATTGTAGATTACAAGCAAAAGTTTTTAAAACTTTTGCTTTTTTTTTGGTTTATCAAAAGTTTGACTTAGTAATCAAAACCGGGCAACTCTAAAACTACATACCACTTGCCATCAAAAAGTTTCACTTCAGCTGGGATAATATCATCTTTACCATTTTTAAACTCTATTTTTACAGGCACTCTAGCAGCTGTTTTATCGCTATTATACTCTACTTCTTGAGCTTTTGTGCTTGCGACTTCGCCCTGCATTTTTAAGCCCATAATACTCATAGAAATTTTGCCACCCATAGCCTCACTCTCATCACCGCTAAAAGGCTTACCATCTGCTGTGCGCACTTCTTTCATAATCTCAGGGACTTTGTTATCAACCATTAGTTTTACAAACTCTTCTGCTGCACTCTCAGGGCTAGAATGGCTACCCCCACAACCAACAAAAGCTACAAACACTACGCTAAACAATGCCCACATAAAAGACTTTCTAAACATTACTAATCCTTTGAAATAAATTTAAGCCCGCATTGTAGCTTTTTTTAGGTGCAAATGCAAGTGTATTTCGGCACTTCTTAATAGTAATAGAGTTCTAAATCTACAAAAATGCGAATCCGCACTTTGGATACAGGGTGTGGATAGTCTTTATATGCTAGCTCGATGGTGCGCTCTGAGTTTCTATCAAGGATTTCATAGCCTGATGGCTTGATGATTCTGAGTTCAGTAATATCGCCATTTGGGTGTAAATAAAACTCTACGGCATTTTTGCCCTGCTGTCCTAAGCGAATCGCATCTGGTGGATATTTGAGATACCGCTGTGTGATACGCCCAATATCACGCAAATTATTGATAAGAAAATCTTGCTCAACCATTCCATAATCCCCAAATTCCTCACCATAAAGCTCAAAAATATTTTTTTTAGTAATCTCATCGATATAGCTATGTCGCGCAAATGCTTGAGCGATAGAGCCTCTTTTACCCTTTTTTGTGGCACTTTGGGAATTAAGCGTAAGGGAGTTTAAATCAATCTTTGTGAGATTTTGCTGTGTTTGTGGCGTGCTTGCTTGATTGAGAGAATCTTTAGGTGTGCTGTCATTTTTTTCTTTGGTAGCCTCTGGGATATTTTGCAAAAGTGCGGTATTTGAGGAATTACTCGCTTGAGCGCGCGAACCTGCATTAAGCTGTGGGCTATTAGTATTATGTTGTCCATCATCACCACTTGCGCTTGGTGGGGTGGAGATATGCCTTTTGGGGGCATTTTCTATAAAGCCAGAGATTTTAATTTTATTGGGAATCTGCCCTGTCCCACTTTTAAAACGAAGATTCTCAGAGAGAATATACCACACCAAAAGTCCCACTAAAAGCGCGTGGATAACAAACGAAATAGCAAAACAAACACTTAAACGAGAATCATTAGCTCGCATACACCTAGACACTTTGACTTTTGAGTTGCTTTATGCGCTGCTCCTTTTTCTCTAAGAGCTTGGCAAACTGCGTATCTTCAATGATAAGGTTATTGATATTTACGCCATTTGCACCATTGGGCGTATTTGTAGCGATTTTAAACCTATCAATAATAGTGTTATTGTTTTGCCCCATTAGCACAAGATAGCGATAGCCATTTGTCTCAATAGTGAGAATCTTGTTTTTAGCATCAAGCTTTTTTTGTGCGATGATTTTAAAGCTAGAATCAAAACCATCTACGCCAAGATTCCCCTTGCCAACCGTGCTGCCAAAAATACTTGTGAAATTGCCCTTTGACTTCACACCACCTTTCATAGAAGACCTAAGCCAAATAAGCACGGCAATTAAAAGGAGCATAACTCCTACAAGCGCGAAATACCGCCATAAATCAATAGGCACAGGCTCGCGTTTGGCATCACTAAGCAATGGCGATGGAGTGCTTGGGATAGATTCCACCTGTGGGGAATCTTGCTCAACTTGCACAGGGCGAGGGGTTTCTAATAATGTATCAAGTGGAGAGAGTGGTGGAGTGGCTTTAGCAAAAGTGATTTTAAAGGTGTTTTGCGCGCGTGCGAGATTCATAATGAAATCCTTTGGATCTCCAATACCAAGAATATACAATCCCTCATTACTTACATTAAAAATTTGGATTTCAGTAAGAAAAGAATTTTGTATGCGTTCATTACGGCGAGCCTTATAATTTGCACTCACTCCCTCAAACACTATTGCCCTATACCCACTTGTCTCCTTATTCTTTGGCGTGAGTGTGTAATCAGAATCAAACTCCAAAATTACCTCGTGTTGCCCGTCATTAGCATTGACAATAACATCAGTCTTTTTGACTTCCACTCCAAATACACCTATACAAAAAATGCTTATAAGCCATATAATCCTCATTACAAACTCCTTTTTACAACAAAGAATTATTGGATTGTTTCACGCGTGAGATAATACACAATCGCATTAGAATCTAAAATTTCATTTATCCTTATGGCAAGATTCTTTTCATACACCATTACTTCGCCTTTACCAATCACCCTTCCATTGACAAATGTCTCAATACTCTCGCCTGCGGGCTTGTTTAAATCAATAATAGAGCCTTTTTCAAAGCGCAAAATCTCACCAAGCGGAATCTTCGTGCTCCCCAATTCAGCGTTAAAAATCACTTCCATATCAAGTAAGCCATTGTAGTTTTGCATCATATCTTCTAAATAAGTCGCCAGCTCGACTTCTTTAGGAGTGTGAATGCGTTGTTTATCTAAGATTGTATCCCCACCTGCCATAGAATGCTCCTTATTATAATCTCATTGCTTCTTTACGCGTGTGAGTTGCGTATATAGATTCCGCAATGCCCCTGCTCTAGCTTAAAATGCAAGCCCTTGTCATAATTTTTAATAAGTTTCACTCCTAAATACTCAGGCAATGAAATATTAAAACTTTTCTCTCCAAAATCTTGAGCTAATACTTTTGCGTGCCCAACGATAAGGTTTGTAAGCTCCTTTGCCATATCCTCTAACGCTTGGTCATCTGGGTTATCATCGCCCAAAAAGTCCTCGCACACTATTCGTAAAAATGGCTTATCAAAGAGCAAAAACACCACATCTTGCATTGTTTTATTTTCACTATCAAGTGTATCTATACGCGTAAGATAGCCTTTTTTTAACGGCAGTATAGAATCTTGCGGCTCTTTGGCAATGCTGTTTTTCATCACCTCGATAAAACTTTGGCGAATAAGTTGAAAGCTATCCATTTGCATTCCTTAGATAATAAAATTCACAAAAAATCCCCGCCATTATACCTAAACTTTTTGTGTAACATTTTTATCTTGGCTTAAAATTTTGTTTATTATGGCATAAATCACTCACAAAACACTCCAAGCACTGCGGATTAAGTGCCTTACAAATGTATCGCCCAAAAAGCACAAACGCCTGATGGAGTGTGGAGAGATTGTCTTTAAAAAGTGCGCTAAGCTCAGATTCTGTCTCGAGCGCGCTTTTGGCATTACTGAGCCCAAGTCTATGCGAAACGCGAAAGCAATGCGTATCAACTGCCATATAATTCGCCTCAAAAAACTCAATAAGCACTACATTTGCAGTCTTTTGTCCTACTCCTGCAAGCGATTTTAGTTCCTCTTGTGTAGTGGGAATCTCCCCGCCAAAATCACTCATCACCTGCATTGCCATTTTTTTGAGATTGCTTGCTTTATTATTAAAAAAACTCACAGATTTAATGAGCTCTTTAATCTCATCAATGTCTGCGCTTGCAAGAGTAGCGGGGGTTGGATATTTCTTAAAAAGTGCTGGTGTTACGATATTTACGCGTTTATCAGTGCATTGGGCTGAGAGCATCACGCATACTAAGAGTTCATATATATTTGTATAGACCAGCTCTGTTTTAGCGTTTTTGTATTTTTGCAAAAATCGCTTTTTAATCTCTTTAACACGCGCATTAGAGAGTTTGGTGCGTGGTTTTTGGGGATTTTTAGATGGTGTTTTTGGATTTTTTTGTGTTTTCATTACTTGACAATCCTTGTGTTAAAATTTGCGTGTTTTTGTAGCATTATAGTGTATTTTGGATATTTAGGAATCATTTTTGATTGCAAAGGTGCATTGAGTTTAGTATAATCTATACCTTATATCTCAAATATTAAAAAGGATTCTTATGAAATCTTACACCACAAAAGCCATTGTTTTACTAGGAATTGTCATCGTGCTGTGTATCCCGCTAGCACTTATTTATGATATGCTAAACGATAGAAAAAAAAATGAAGTAGCAGCCATAGAAAGTATCGCTCGCTCCTATGGTAAGGAGCAACAAATTTCAACCCCTTATCTCGTCCTGCCTTATGAAGGGACAACGGCAAATGGCAACCATCTTGTGGGATTAGCCGTGATTGGAGCAAAAGAAGCACAAAGCAGTATTGATTTAAAAGATAAAGTCAAAAAACGCGGAATCTACCGCGCCCTTGTGTATGAAGCACAGGCACAGATTTCCTTGCATTATGACTTAGAGGAGTTTATGCAGACAACCAATAATCGAGGGTTACATATCAATCAATTAGATTATGCAAATGCCTATTTATATTTTCGCATAGACGAGAGTGCAGAGCTTAAAATCACTAATGCAAAAAATAATCAAATCCTTTCATTTAGCACCCGTAAAGACAGCGATAACACTAGCTTTGTAACCCTACCTTTTGCCATAGATAGAGATGGGCAAGTAGATGTTGCTCTTGGATTGGAGTTTAAGGGCTCTTCTTCATTCAAATTTATCCCTATGGCTGAGAGTGAAAAAATTCACATCACCTCCACTTGGAGCAATCTTTCTTACACAGGATTGCTCCCTGATGAATATGCACAAGGCACAGATTCTGGTGCATTTTATGAGATAAGCAACTTGCCGACTTACCTTAATGTGGGTAGTTTAAATGTGCTAATGATTCACGCCGTCAATGAGAGTTATGTCGATGGGCGGGCTAATTATGTCGGGGTAAGTCTTCTTGATTCTATCACGCAATACCGCCTTATTGAGCGCAGCATTAAATATGGCGTGTTATTTGTGCTTTTGACGCTTTCATTGCTCTTTGTCTGTGATGTAGGCACAAAAAAATCACTCCATATCTTGCAATATGGCATTATTGGTGCGTCATTAGTGGCATTTTATTTACTCCTACTCTCTTTATCTGAGCAGATTGGATTCTCACTTGCTTACATTCTTGCAGCACTTTGTGTCATCGTGCCTATATCGCTGTATAGCTTTGGAATCTTGGGCGATAAGAAATTCTCCATAATCGTTGGTGGCTCACTTGGCGCGATGTATCTCGTGCTCTTTGGAATCTTAAAGATTGAAAACTACTCATTGCTATTAGGCAGTATATTAGTAATGACTGTGCTCTATGCGATGATGTATTTCACACGCAACCTACATAGAGGATAAAGGAAAAAAGAGGGTGATGAATGAAACTATCATCAACATTGAGCGAGCGATTCTCTCCTCAATTTTTATGTCCCCGAGTAATTACGAGGACATTGCCTCGCTCATCACACATAAAGATTTTGTCCTTCCCATTCACGCCAAAATTTTTGAGTTAATGGGGGAATGCGAAAAACTTCAACTCCCCATTGATGAAAAAATCATTTTACAACGCGCTCAAGGCAAACTAAAAGAATCTGATATTGCTGAGATTCACGCCATTAGTCCCATTGTCAATCTCTCCGCGTATGCACAAGAGATTAAAAAATCTTCACTCAAACGCGCTTTAGGAGAGCTAGCAAATCTCTTGCGCGAGCAATCTACAAACACAGCCATAGGCGTAGAGGAAATCATCAACACCATAGAATCTCGTGTAAATGACATTGCTATTGGCAACATAACGGGCAAGGGTTTTGAAGATTCCAAACAAATCGCACAAAAAACCATACAATCCTTAGAAGAGCTAAAAAGTCGTGGCAATGCGTTAGCAGGCATAAGCACGGGCTTTAGCGAGCTCAATCACATTACCACAGGGCTTAATAAGGGCGATTTGATTATCATTGGCGCGCGCCCATCAATGGGGAAGACTTCGCTCGCACTTAATATCACGCAAAATATTTTAGATTCTGGTGTTGGGGTGGCGATTTTTAGCCTTGAGATGCCATCAACCCAACTAATGCTACGAATGCTAAGCTCCCTAAGTGGTATCCCTATGCAAATTTTGCGAGATGCAAGGCTTGAGGATTATCAATGGGAAAAATTAAGCCAAGTGAGCAACAAAATAAGCGCGCAACCGCTTTTTATCAATGATGAAAGCAATCTTAGTATCGCGCTTTTGCGCTCTAAACTCCGCGCTCTTAAAAAGCAATACAAAGATGTCGGTGTGGCGATAATAGATTATCTCCAACTAATGCAGGGGGATAGAAGTCTGGGTAAAAATGTGGAAATTAGTGATATTTCGCGCGGGTTAAAGACACTTGCACGAGAGCTAGAAATACCAATAATCGCACTCTCTCAGCTTAATCGCTCCGTAGAAGGACGCGATGATAAACGCCCTATCCTTTCAGATTTGCGAGATTCTGGGGCGATTGAGCAAGATGCAGATATGATATTTTTCCTCTACCGCGATGATGTGTATAAACGGCGTGAGGATAAGGAACGATTAGCAAGGCTTAAAAAAGAGGGCAAGGATAAGGACTTTAAGCCAGAATATGAGGAGCGTGAGATTGAGCCTGCTGAAATCATCGTAGCAAAAAACCGCAACGGCGAGACGAAGACCGTGCATATTCAATTTCGCAAAAAATTTATGCGTTTTGAGAATCCTGAAGAGCCCCTAGATTCTAATTACCAACCTACAAAAATGGAATATCCCTCAAGCCAATACGAGCCATCGCTCGCTAAAGATGAGCTAATGAAAACTATTAAAAACTTGTAAGTTGGTGTTAAGCACATTCCCCCAAATTGCAAGGAACAACATACTAAAGATACACCAAGCGGAATGCTCTTTGCTTTTTAATCTCCAAACGCTCTGTTTATTTATGGAAGTTTTTGTATTTTAAGGAGATAGAATGAACGCAAGTATGGTAGCAAAGCGGATAAAACTTTTCATCGCACTTCTTTTTTGTATCTCGCCACTATGGGCGCAGAAAATTTCTGATTTAGCACAAATTGTCGGCATTAGAGATAATTCACTTGTGGGCTATGGCTTAGTCATAGGGCTAAATGGCACGGGTGATAAAAACGGCTCGAAATTCACAATGCAAAGTATGGCAAATATGCTTGAGAGTATGAATGTCAAGCTCTCGGCAAATGATATTAAATCAAAAAATGTCGCCGCTGTAATGGTAACGGCAAAAATGCCTCCATTTGCTAGGGCTGGCGATAAAATTGATATACAAGTCTCCTCTATCGGCGATGCGAAGTCTATCAATGGTGGCACACTCGTGCTTACGCCATTAAGCGCAGTCGATGGTAACATTTATGCGCTAGCGCAAGGCGCAATCACACTTGGAGAAACTTCAAACTCACTATCAGGCACGCTTATTGGCGGAGCGACTATCGAGCGTGAGATAAGCTATAATATCGCTACACAAGATAGCGCGACACTAAGCCTAAAAAAATCAAGCCTCCAAAACGCGCTTAAAATGCAACAAAAACTCAACGAAACATTTAATGAATATGTGGCAAATGCGCTAGATTCTCGCACAATCAAACTCAAAAAGCCAGAACAAATGAGTATGGTAGAGTTTTTAGCACTTGTAGAGGAAGTAGAGATTGATTATGTGCAAAAGCAAAAAGTCGTTATTGATGAGAAAAGTGGAACTATTGTCGCTGGGCTTAGCATTACCATTGAGCCTATTATCATTACACACGGCGAGCTTACCATTAAGATTTCTGATGAGGAGCAAAGCGACCCAGATGCAGTCTCGCTAGGCGATGATATAAGTATCTCACAAGCGCAAAATACCCTCTCAACTAATGGTAAAAAACCAACCGTGGCAAATGTCGTGCGTGCATTGCAAAAAATGGGCGCAAGTCCTAAAAATATCATCTCAATCTTAGAGACAATGAAACGCAGTGGTGCTATCAGCGCGGAAATCGAAGTGATTTAAAACTACAAAGGAACTCTAATGACCATAGACACACAAAGCACGCTCAATGCGTATAATCAAAACACACAAAGCAACGCATTAGAGAATCTACAAATACGCGCTAAAATGGCGCAAGCAAAAAACGCTATGCGACAAGAGCTACAAAGCACAGATTCTAAAACTAGCTTAGAAAAAATGCGCCAAGATGAGGACGCAAAGCTACGAGAGCAAACAGACAACTTTGAAGCAATCTTACTCCAAATAATGCTAAAAGACGCAATCAAAAATGAAAATCCACTCTACCCCAAGCAACCAGGGAGCGATATTTATCACTCAATGTATTTAGAAAATCTCGCAGATTCTCTAAGCGGGGATTTTGGATATAGTGAGCTTTTGTTTAACTACCTTAAAGATTTGCAAAAATAATGACTGAAAGCCTCATAAACCAAAACATTATTAAGAATTTAGATTCTAAAGACAAGCAAGAAGTCCTCAACCTCCTAAAAGTGCTTATCGACAATACGCACGAGGCAGAAGCGCAATTTAATGAATTAAAAAAAATCTATGATGTGCTAGAGCTCCTCCCCGATGCGATTTGGATTTTAGAATCTACTTTGGAGATGTATTATCAAAACAAACCATCTTACGCGCTGACACATATTTTAGAAATCATCAAAAAAAATATTTTCCCACACACTAGGCAAGAAAGCGAATTAGAGTATAAAGGAAATACTTACCTCTATAAAGTGGATTTTCTCTCAAACAAAATCGTCATCACCGCCATTGACATAACTGCCCAAAAGCGTCAAGAGCGACTTGCTTCAATGGGGACAATCTCTGCGCACTTAGCCCACGAAATCCGTAATCCTGTGGGCTCAATCTCACTGCTTACTGCGAGCTTGCTTAGGCGCGGAGATAATGCAACGATGCCTATTGCTATGGAGATTAAAAAGTGTATTTGGCGCATTGAGCGACTGATTAACGCGACATTACTTTTTTCAAAAGGCATTAGCATAAGCAAAAAATTACACACACTTGGCGAGATTAAAACAGAAATTACGCAATCTATCGCTTCTTACACATACACCAAAGAAATCGCCTTTGATTTTATGCTTGATGATGGCGAAGAAATATTTGTCGATTTTGACCTCTTTATCATCGTGCTACAAAATTTTATTTTTAATGCCATTGATGCGATTGAGGATGGAGAATGCGAAAATGGACTTATATGCGTAAAATACACTAAAGGGCAGCACAAAAATGCGTTTTTTATCAGCGATAATGGCAAAAAAATCGAAAATGAGGATATTCTCTTTGAGCCATTTAAAACTACTAAACTCAAAGGCAATGGACTTGGGCTTGCATTAAGCAAGCAGATTATTGACGCGCACGGCGGAGAAGTGCGATTAGAGCGAAGTAAAGATTCCCAGCAAAAGACTTTTGTCATACAAATCCCAAATGAATACTCTCTTATAAGGAGCGAATAATGGTAAAAATCTATGGTATCAAAAATTGTGGCAGTGTGAAAAAAGCCCTTGATATACTTAATGTAAATGGTGTGAAATATGAGTTTATCGACTTTAAAACCACAACACCAAGCAAAGAGCAGGTAACACAATGGGTAAGTATAGCAGGCATTGAAAGAGTGCTTAATACCAAAGGGCAGACTTATACAAAGCTAAGACTAAAAGAAAAAAATCTTAATGAAACTCAAAAAATAGAAGCAATGCACCAATCGCCAAACCTTATCAAGCGACCCGTAATTGAAATTATCCAATCAAACAAAGTAGAGAATCTTATCGTAGGATTTAATGAGGATACAATAGGCAATATTCAATAATTGAAATACAAAAGAGAATCAAAGCCTAGAAGATTCTAGGCTTTGAATGAGACTATCTAAATCTCCTAGTGGGGCTTAGTTTAAAAGTCTTAAGATATTTTGTTGCACTGCGTTAGCTTGAGCAAGCGCGTAGCTACCAGATTGTGCCAAAATATTAAGCTTAGTAAATTCTGAGCTCTCACCAGCGAAATCCACCTCACGAATGTTTGACTCAGCAGCCTTCACATTCACTTGTGTTACGCTAATGTTATTTACCGTGCTTATCATTTGTTGTTGCACAGAACCCAAGTCCGCACGCACTCTATCGAGCATTTTGATACCAGATTCCGCAATATCCATAACCACCATCGCACCACGCAATGAAGTAACACCCGCACCAAGGTCAGTAGCTTCGTTGATAAACATACCATTGAAGTTTCCACCAGCCGCAGAGCGAATGTCAGTGCCGAAATTCCCTGTAACATCACGAAGGTTTACAGTCTCTTGAGCTTGCTTTTGTCCGTGGTCAGCGTCATAGCCTGTCGCAGAGATATTTGCCC
>CAKVEH010000017.1 GCA_934728205.1 uncultured Helicobacteraceae bacterium | reverse complement strand
AAATTTTTGATGATTTGGCACGATATACAGCACAAGAACGCAAACTCACACAAAAGCAAATGCAAGATTACTATGATACCTTTGAAACACGCGCACAAAATGCCCTTAATCTTTTAGAACAAGAATTACCAGATATGCCATAGAACAAGCACTTTTGGCAGAAGAGTTGATTTAAAAAATAGAGAACCACATTCTGGCATAGATATATGTTTTTCACAAAGTTTTTCAAAAATTGTATATGGATGTTGTATTTGTCCAAAATTCATTGATTTTTTAAACAATGATTTTGCTATATTAAAAAATATCACGGACGATATACAAATGCAAAAAGCCCAAGAATTCATTAGTAAAAAGGCAAGAAAACACTGCAAAACAACACAAACTATATTGCAAAGTTGCTTTTAGAGAGGTGTCCGAGTGGTTGAAGGAGCACGCCTGGAACGCGTGTAAAGTGCAATCTTTCGAGGGTTCGAATCCCTTCCTCTCTGCCATATACACTATACACAAGACTTCTCTTATCTCACAAGGATGATTTTAATCTTTTATCTGTTATATTTTGAAGTAACAATATATCAGCAGAATCTTAGATTCCACTGATACCAAAGCATTAGAGGATTAAGCTAGACTACACAGATTTTGCAGCATTTAGAGCTGATTGGTAATCTGGCTCATTAGTAATTTCGGAGCAAATTTCTTGATACACAATCTTGCCATTTGTATCTACCACGATAACCGCACGAGTTAAAAGTCCTTTAAGCGGTGTATTAGCAAGGAGCAATCCATACTCTTTGCCAAAATTTTTATCAGTGAAATCACTTGCCACCACGACATTATGCACATCTTCTACTTCACAAAACCGCTTTGCACCAAAAGGCAAATCCATACTCACAACATACACCACCGTATTTTGCAAACTTGCCACTTCCTTGTTAAAATGCTTTGCTTGCACTTGGCAAACTCCTGTATCAAGGCTTGGGACAACGCTAATAATTTGCTTTTTGCCCTGTGCTCCACCCACTACAATAGGATTTAAATCCTTATCTGTGAGGCTTACTTGAGGTGCATTATCCCCTACATTTAGCTGTTTTCCTACGAAGCTTGCTGGGCTTCCTTTAAAAGTTACTGACATAGCATATCCTTTGTTGTTTAAAATTTAGAGATAACACAATCGACTATCTCTTTGCGTTTTAAACTTTAAAAAACAAAATTAAACAAACCTTTAATAGCGGTGTAAATCCTCACCAAAATTCGCCAACGCGCTACCCGAGTGCTGCGAGCTGTATTTGAACTTTGGATAGCCTTTCATTGGCATTTTGCAACGCTTCCTTGTTTTGAGTGAGCACATTAGCAGGCGCGTTTTTGGCAAAGTTTGGATTGCTAAGCATAGAATCTAGCTTGGCAATTTCTTTTTGCAGCTTTGTTTCTTGGGCTATCAACCGTGCTTTAATCGCACCCAAATCAATGCCATCTAAATCTACAAAACTCTCCACAAATTCACCCACATCACTCACACAGCCATTTTTGCTCTCTTGGATAATGTGAAGATTCTCTATTTTTGCAAGTTTGCATACAAAGACTTTAAGCAAGTCTAAATCTACTTCACGCGAGATTTTAAGATAAGCATTTTGTATCTGTGCATTGCCAAGTTCTAAGTTAGCCCGAATTCTGCGCAAAGAAATAATGCAATCCTTAATAATCTCAAAACTTGATTCTATTGCACTATCTTGCTCCTCATCACACGGGAATGCCGACACCATTATAGAATCTGCTTGCTTAATGTTGCTTCCATTAAGGCTATGCCACAAATCATCACTCACAAAAGGCATAAACGGATGAAGAAGTTTAAGCGCGTCCTTAAACACACTGCCAATCTCAAAAATACTCTCCTTTTGAGCCTTTGCCAGCTCAATGCCCCAATCACAAAATTCATTCCACAAAAAGTGATAGAGCACATTTGTCGCCTCATTAAAACGATATGATTGCAAACAAGCGCGCAAAGATTTCGTTGCATAGTTTAAGCGTGATTTCATATATCTACCTAAAGGTGTTTTATAAATTTTCAAGTCCTTAAAATACGGCTCTTGTGGAGATAGTTGCTGTGCGTATAAAAGCAAAAATTGTGTCGCATTAAACATTTTATTTGCAAAATTTTTACTCAACTCTAATTGGTTAAATGAGAGTTTAATATCGCGTCCCTGCACGCAAAGAGCCGCCAAAGAAAATCGCAAACTATCTGCACCATAAATCTCTATCATCTCCAGCGGGTCAATCACATTGCCACGCGACTTACTCATTTTTTCACCCTTTTCATCGCGCACCAATGCGTGCAAATATATGTCCTTAAATGGAAGTGTATTAAGCAAAGATTCTCCGCTAAAAAGCATTCTTGCTACCCAAAAAAACAAAATATCAAAGCCCGTAATAAGCAGCGAGTTTGGATAAAACCGCTCTAAATCTTGTGTTTCATAGAAACTTTGTCCATTTTGAGAATCTGTGTTTTGTGGTTTATTGCATTCATTCCCCCAGCCAAGTGTGCTAAACGCCCACAACCCAGAACTAAACCAAGTATCAAGCACATCTTCATCTTGCGTTTGTATGGGTATGTTACATTTTGGACATTGTGGATTATCAACCTCACTTGCGACTTTTTCTCCGCATTCACAATACCATACGGGGATTCTATGTCCCCACCACAACTGCCGAGAAATGCACCACGGGCGTAGCTCCCTCATCCACGCATTGAAGTTATTGAGCCATTGTGCGGGGAAAAATTGCGTTTGTTTAGCATTTACACGCTCAATCGCTTTTGTTGCGACCTCTTTTTTTACAAACCATTGTTTTGAAATATAAGGCTCAATGACATTCCCGCAACGATAGCACCTGCCAACTTGATTGGTATAAGGCTCTATTTTTTCTATAAATCCCTCTTTTTGGAGTTTTTGGATAATGCCATCACGCGCTTCTAGTCGCTCTAATCCTGCAAATTCACCTGCTAATTCATTTAAGATTCCATTTTTATCAAAGGTGGTGAGAAACTCTAAATTATGTCGCTTGCCTACTTCATAGTCATTCATATCGTGTGCGGGCGTTACTTTCACACAACCTGTCCCAAACTCCATATCCACCGCTTCATCAGCGATGATTGCAATCTTACGCCCCACGAGTGGTAACTCCACTTCCTTGCCTACCAAGTGTTTATAGCGAGAATCGTTTGGATTCACCATTACTGCGCTATCGCCAAAGAATGTCTCGGGACGTGTGGTAGCAACTATCACATATTGCATATCATTTGATTGCTTAGATTCTATGATGGGGTAACGCAAGTAATACAAAAACCCCTCATTTTCCTTATATTCCACTTCAATATCACTAAGCGCGCCATCGTGTGTACACCAATTTATCATATAAGAATCTTGAATGATTAGCCCACGATTATACCATTCCACAAATGCCTTTTTTACAGCATTTTGCAAGCCACTATCCATTGTAAATCGTAACCTACTCCACGCAGGGCTAATGCCTAATTTTCGCATTTGGTGCAAAATCTTGCCCCCAGATTCTTCTTTCCATTCCCATACTTTTGTGAGAAATGCTTCTCTACCAATATCTTGCTTTTTAATGCCTTGCGCGAGGAGTTGCTTTTCTACGACATTTTGCGTGGCGATTCCAGCGTGGTCCATTCCGGGTTGATAAAGCGTAGCATAGCCGTCCATTCGCCTAAAACGCGTAATAATATCTTGCAGACTAAAGGTAAGCGCGTGTCCGATATGAAGCACACCTGTTACATTAGGCGGAGGCATCATAATGCAAAAAGATTTTTGTTTGGAATAATCCACCTCAAAATATCCACGAGATTCACAAATCTCATAAATCTCTTGCTCTATGAGTTTGGGGTTATATGCTTTTTTTTCTTGCTTGCTCAGCTCTAAGTTAGAATCTTTTTGTGTAGAATTTTCTCGCATTGGTTAAGCCTTTTTTATTATAATTGCGCGATTATAGCAAAATTTGTGGAGTTTATATGATTTGTATAAGCCTTTATCACAAAGGGTTTAAAAATGCCGCTCTCAGTGCTTAACCCACAGCAAAGACAAGCTGCCACCGCACAAGCTGGTTATAATCTTATCATCGCTTCAGCAGGCACAGGTAAGACTTCTACCATTGTCGGACGCATCGCCCACTTACTCCAAGAGGGAATCTCGCCTAAAGATATTTTGCTCCTTACCTTTACTAACAAAGCAAGTGCAGAAATGATTGAACGTGTTGGAAAATTTTTTAACCAAAAGGTTGCCAGCGAAATAGAATCTGGGACTTTTCACGCCGTAGCATACCGCTATTTGCGTGAGCGGATACACATTAGTCTAAAACAACCAAAAGAATTAAAAATTGTCTTTAAAAGTCTCTATGAAAAGCGTGTCTTTACACAAGACGCCGTTGCGCCATATTCTTCGCAATATCTCTACGACTTATATTCGCTCTATCTTAATAGTGGGGTAAATTTAGGATTTGGCGAGTGGATAGCACAAAAAACACCTGCTCAAGCTCCATTTATCGCCATTTATGAAGATGTATTAGAGGAATTTAGTGAGCTAAAAAAAACGCACAATTATGCTGATTATAATGATTTACTTTTACTCTTTAAAGAGTATATCCTCACACAAAAGCCAAACTTTGCCGAAGTGCTCTGTGATGAATACCAAGATACTAATCCCCTGCAAGATTCCATACTTCAAGCATTGAATCCAAAAAGTCTTTTTTGTGTGGGAGATTATGACCAAAGCATTTATGCCTTTAATGGCGCGGATATTGGAATCATTAGCTCTTTTACCCAGCGATATACAGATGCCAAAATCTTTAGCCTAAGTAAAAACTATCGCTCTTCTGCACAGATTTTACACTTAGCAAACACCGTTATCGCGCACAATCCTAGAATCTATGAAAAAAACCTCGAGGTCATTAAAGTAGGAGAATTTAGCGCACCAAAACTTGATGTGTATAATGAACTTTTTGCGCAATATCAAGGCATCGCCAAAAAAATCTCACTAAGCAATATAAACCACCAAGATATTGCCATTATTTTTCGCAATAACTCAAGCGCAGATGGCTTAGAAGCAAGTTTAAGAGAACTCCATATCCCGTGCAAAAGAAAGGGTAGTGCAAGTTTTTTTGATAGTAAAGAAGTGCGCTTAATGCTTGATATTTGCTCTATCACACATAACCAAAACGATATGATGGCATATATCAACGCATTAGCCTATGGCAAGGGGATTGGTAACTCTATGGCAAAAGATATTTTTGAGGCACTTTTACGCATTGGCAATGGCAAGGCGTTAAATGGTTTGCTTAATCCAGATTCCACTATCAATCCCTATGAAATGCGTGCGAGAAATGCTTCATTAGGATTATTTGATGATTTTTTCGCCTTGCAAGCAAAGGAGCGATTTAATACCACATTAAAAAGCGAATTTGCTTCCCACCCGCTCCTTGCTCATCCCAAGCTTAATGCACAAAGCACGCAATTTTTAGAATCTTTTTTCGTAATGATACGAGACATAAAAACACAAAAATCTCCAAAAATTCTCATCTCTCACATTGCTTCAAGTGCCTTTTTCAAAGAAATTGCACAATCACTCGCCACACAAAGAAGCAAGGATAGAAATGGAGAATTTGATGAAAGCAAATATCAAAATGCCAAAGATTCCATTGAGAGAAAAATCGCGCTATTACAAGATTTAGCAAGCAATTACACCGAAGTGGCAAAATTCCTTAATGCAATGGTGCTAGGCTCAAGCGAAGCAAGTGAGGGGAGTGGTGTGAATCTACTTACCATACACGCTTCTAAGGGTTTAGAATTTCGCGATGTGTATATTGTGGATTTGATGGATGAGCGATTCCCAAATACCAAGCTCATAAGCAAGGGCGGAAGCCTCGAAGAAGAGCGTAGATTGTTTTATGTCGCAGTTACTCGGGCAAAGGAAAATCTCATTCTCTCCTATGCCAAACGCGATGAGATGAAAAATATTGATTATGAGCCCTCAAGGTTTCTCTACGAAGGAGGTCTCCTCTCATAAAATCAAGGCTTAATAAAACTCAATTTGTTGTCTTTTTACTTACATTTGCAGGTGCAAACGAAGTAAAAAATACTTCAAAATCTCTCTTAAAATTTGTCCTAATTTATGCGAATCTCTTTGTCATAATCTTTGCTATTTATGATTCTAGCGCGATTTGCATTATATTTATCGCTAAATGGGCTTAAATCTGCCCTGCAATCCGCGCATTCTATCTCCACTAAATCAAAAAATGCGTGAATAAAATTATCGCTCATAAAAGGTAATTTTTGCGCCTTTTTTATGCGCTCCACAATGTGTGGATTGCGAGATTTAAAACTATCGCTTATATAAATCATAAATGGTATTTCAAGCACAAAGCGCGAGTTTTCAGTGGGTCCGTGCCCTGCAAAATCCCTAATATCATAGACTTCATCGCCGTGGTCGCTAAGATAAAAAATTATCGCTTCATCATTCGCAAATCGCGAGAAAATCTCGCTTACGATATAGTCATTATACGCAATCGCATTGATATAATGTGCGCGGGTTTTGGCTTGTTTGGTGCTTATATTTGCGCCCTTGTTTGCGCCACCATAAAATTTATCCAGCCCATTTTGTCGCAAATCCTCCACACTAAAAAGCGCGAAATCAGCACTATAACGCCAATCATAAATATAATGCGTCCCTTGCAGGTGAAACACAATAAATTCCCCAAAGTCGTGTGAATCTTTTTTAGAATCTGTATTTTTAGATTTACGCAAATTTTGCTGTGAATCTTGCTCCAAACTACCCAAATGACTTTTACGCAATCTATCATAAATTTCAATCACAGCTTTATCGCTCATCGCTCTTGGTGTAGATTCCATAAGTCTGGCGTAGCGCAGGATATTTACGCGTTTGGCGATAATATCAAAGCTATTGTGCATACTCACTGCTTCTTGATTGCTAATCCACGCCGTGCGATAGCCAAGTAGTTTCATCGCATCAATAATATTCATATTTTTATACCACTCAATATGGCTGTTTTCAAAATTACTAAAAGTTAGCACTTTTTTTAGCGCAGTCGCTGTATCGCCAGCAGGCGCGATAGTGTCGCTAAAAACAAAAAGATTTTGTGAATCTTGCAAACCGTTTAGACGCGGTGTATTTGGGAGTGGATAGCCATAGAGATTCATATAGTTTCGTTGCGTGGATTCTCCGATGATTAGGACAATCTTTGGAATCTTGCGCTTTTGTGAAATGTATCCACTAATGCCCCCCCCCCCCCCCATTTAATTTTTGCGAACCATTCGCACTTTTTGCTACTTGTAATGCTAAATCTAACTTTTTATCCATCGCGCGAAATTCTGCTATGATTTGATTTTCACTCACAAATCCGCCATAAATCACCTTTGCAAATTGACAAATCTCACTTTTGTTAGCAAAATGCGTGGCTAAAAAGTCAAAACTTTTGCTTTTGATAAACTTCACAATGCCCACGCACACAAACACCGCAGTAGTGAAAATAATGACGGCATCTAAGGGCTTTGAAATGGCAATATCACGCTTAAAAGTGGCACAAAATACACTTAATATGATAAAAAGCGCAAGCGCAATTATGCTTTTGATATTTGCATACATTATGCCAAATTCCTCTACCTCGCGTAAATTACTCGCTAAAAAAATCTCAAATGACGCAGGATTTAGTGTGGAGTTAAAATTTAGCAAAAGAAAAATATTTACAACACCCACGACAAAACTAAGCATAAATAGCACATTTAGCGTGAAATTTGTGGCTTTTGGAGCGATTTTGCGCGGGATCTTGGATAAAAGCACGCATAACACAAAAAGCACACAAAAATCTAACAAAAAACTTTTGGCAAATTGTGTAAAAAATTCAAAGAAATTCAAATAGCGTAAAATGCCGTAAAACACACTATTTAGCACCACAATATAAAGAAATTTAAGATTTATGCACATACTTTTCCTAATACAATTTTACAAAAAGCGTAATTATAACGCAAAAAAAAGACAAATGGAGATTGCCACGAAAACTCGCTAGCAAAAAATTTTCATTTTGTGTAATTTTTATAAAAGTAAAAGAAATTTTTATCTAAAAAACTGCAAAAACACAAAAAAGCGTTAATATTTTTAGCAAATACTTAAGGAGCAAGGTATGCAGACAGATAAAGATGCAAAAAACAAGCAGGCAGATTGTAAAGATGTGGCGAGACTTCCAAGGATACTGATTTTAGGGGGCGGTTATGGTGGATTAAAGGTTGCATTAGGACTACAGAGAATCCTCCCACAAGGCAAAGCTGAAATCACAATGGTAAGCAAACACGACTACCACTACCAAACGACACTTTTACACAAAGTCGCCATAGGCACGCTAAGTGCGCGTAAGGCAAGAATTTATTATCGCAAAATTTTGGATTTAAACAAAATTACTTTTATCAAAGATAAAGTTGTGGAAATTCGCCCAGAGGAAAAGCACATTATTTGTCGGCGTAGCGGTTATTCTTATGATTATCTTGTCATTGGTCTTGGATTCAAACCAGAGACTTATGGAATCGAGGGTGTGGATAAATATGCTTATAAGCTCTCTTCGCTTAATGCCGCCTTGCGACTTACAAAAAATATCGAAAACAAATTTAAAGATTTTGCTTTACATCAAGATGAAAAAGATTTGCGTGTGATTGTTTGTGGCACAGGATTCACAGGGATTGAGTTCGCAGCAGAGCTCACCACACAGCTTGATGATTTATGCCAAATTTCTGGGATTAGTCGCAATATCCCTAAGGTTACTTGCATTGGTCGCTCAGCACAGATTCTGCCAATGTTTAATGAGGAAATTGCAAATACAGCAAAACACAAACTTGCAAAACTTGGCGTAGAGATCATCACCAACGCAGAGGTAATCGAGTGCAAAAGCGATGGCGTAACTATCAAAAAGAAAATCCCAAAATCCACTCCCAACACAGAATCTAAGGACAAAGATTCTCAAAATACCGAGTTTGATACCATTACTCAAGAAATTAAAGGTAATACAATCCTTTGGAGTGTCGGTGTGCGCGGTAATGACATCGTAGAAAAATCATCAATACCAAACAAGCGCGGGAGAATCCCCGTAGATTCTCAACTGCGTTGCCCGCAATATCCTGAAATCTTTGTAGTTGGGGATTGTGCTATTGCTACGGCACGAGACATTATCCACGCACCCACAGCCCAGCTCTCCGCACAAATGGGGGATTATGTCGCAGAAGTGCTTAGTAGGATTATCTCAGGCAAAGAAACGAATAAAACTTTCGCCTTTAAACATCGTGGCACGGTTTGTAGCATAGGACATACCGATGGCATAGGCATAGTCTATGGCAAAGATGTAGCAGGTGAGCTTGCAGCATTTATGAAAAACACCATAGAAAACAAATGGCTTTTAAGCATAGGTGGCTTAAGAATGGTATATAGAAAGGGACAATTCCGCTATCGCACGAGCAATTAAACCAATGATTATCCTCTTTAGCCCAAGTGAGGGGAAAAATCCCCCGCAAGATACCAGCCTAAACACAAAAGACACGCAAATCGATGCACTTTTCTCTAATGCCAAATACAAGCAAAAAGCCATAGATTCCTACATACAAGCACTCAAACAATGCGATAATGCCACGATTTGCAAAATTTTTGGCACAAAAACGCTGAAATTAGAGGATTTATCCCTATGTCAAAATCTCTTAAAAACGCCACGAATGCCAGCCATCGAGCTGTATAGTGGGGTAGCGTATAAGGCACTTGATTTTAAGAATCTAAGTGCAGATTCTCAACATTTTTTACTTTACAATGTCTTTATTTGTAGTAATCTCTTTGGCTTTGTGCGAGCGAGTGATAACTTGCCATTTTATAATCTCCACCAAAACAAAGGCTTTGGGGCATTTGAACTCAAAGCCATCTATAAGGCACAAAAAGAAAATATGGATAGTTTTTTGGTTGATAAAGCAGTGCTTGACTTGCGAGCTCAAGCCTATATTAAAGTCTATGAGCCAGAGATTCCTCACTTAAGAGCGGAATTCCTCCATAATGGCAAGGCACTAAGCCACTACGCTAAACACTATCGCGGACTTTATCTTAAAGAACTCTCAAAACACTATGCAAAAGATTCTCACCTTAACCTAAAAAATCTAGAGCACCTCACATTTCAAAACCTAACACTCAAAGACATCAACCATAAAAATCACATAAAAACTCTTGTATATGAAATTATGCAAAAATAATTATGTATAATACAACCAATCATATACGGAGGGAAAAATGATAAAAAAAGCCATAAAAGTTACAGAAAATTCGTTGCGCGATGGACATCAATCACTTCTAGCCACGAGAATGCGAACGCAAGATATGATAGAAGCTGCAAAATTGTTTGAAAAAGTAGGATTTCATAGCGTGGAAGTATGGGGTGGTGCGACTTATGATGCGTGCTTACGATATACTAAAGAAGACCCATTTGAACGATTAGCAACTTTTAAGGATATTTTTAAAACCACACCTCTTCAATGCCTTGTGCGCGGACAAAATCTCATCGGCTATCGACATTATGCTGATGATGTTGTAAAAGAATTTATTACTCTTAGCGCGCAAGCTGGAATGGATATTTTTAGAATCTTTGATGCTTTCAATGACGCACGAAATGTCAAAACTTGTGTAGAATCAGTGAAAAAAAATGGCAAGCACGCACAAGGAGCAATTTGCTACACCACTTCACCTGTGCATACCATTGCCACTTTTGTGGAGTATGCTAAGGAACTCGCACAAATGGGTTGTGATAGCATTGCTATTAAAGATATGGCTGGACTTATCACGCCATTTGTCGCTTATGATTTGGTAAAAGCACTCAAAGAGGAAATCAACCTCCCACTAAGTTTTCACACACACTCAACAGCTGGATTTGCTTTTGGAGCACATTTAAAGGCACTAGAAGCTGGGGCTGATGTGTTAGATTTGGCAAATTCTGCCCTAAGCGAGGGCACAAGCCACCCTTGCACCCAATCAATGGTCGCCACACTCAAAGGCACTCCTTATGACACAGGATTAGAACTTAAATTTATGGAAGAAGCAAGTGAAATTTTGCGCCACAATCGCCGTAAATACGCTAAATTCGAATCTATCTACAACCAAATTGATACGCGTGTGCTCCTCTCACAAATCCCCGGTGGTATGATTTCTAATATGGCAAACCAACTCAAAGAGCAAAATGCCCTTGATAGAATCGATGAAGTAATGGAAGAGATTCCGCGCGTAAGAGAAGATTTTGGTTTTGTGCCACTTGTTACACCATCAAGTCAAATCGTAGGCACACAAGCGGTGCTTAATGTGTTAATGGGCGAACGCTACAAAACTATCACCACAGAATCAAGAAATATCGTGCGTGGATTATATGGCAAGACACCAAAGCCTATCTCAAAAGACATTATCAAAAAAGTGCTTACAAATGATGAAAAGCTTACCACCGTGCGTCCTGCGGACTTGCTAGAAGATGAACTTCCGCAAGCAAAGAGTGAGTGCAAAGACTTCGCCAAAAGTCCTACCGATGTCATTTCCTATGCCATTTTTGGCAACATTGCAAAAACCTTTTTACAAGAGCGCAACAGCAATGCACTCAAACCCGAAAGTTTGGAATTTTTTGAAGATAAAGGCGCAGATAAATTACCAAAAGATTTCGTTATCACAGCAAACGGAGAACATTATAACATTAAAATTGAAGGTAGTGGCGAAAAAAGCGAGGGTGTGCGTCCATTCTTTGTCCGTGTGAATGGGGAATTACGAGAAGTATATGTCGAAGCACTTAATGCCAATGCGTCAAATCAACTTGATTCTAAACCAAGCACCAAGTCAGGCGCACTCCCACAGGCTACCTCCGATGGACACGCACAAAGTCCTATGCCCGGCAATCTCACTAAAATCAAAGTAAAAGTAGGCGATAAAGTCAAAGCAGGGCAAACTATTGCCATTGTCGAGGCAATGAAAATGGAAAATGAAGTGCTTGCACCAATCGATGGCGAGGTAAAAGAAATCTATGCTGATGAGGGTGCTCAAGTGGGCAACAACGAAGCAATTATGTTTATTGCATAGTTTTTGCTTTGGAGTTTGGTAAAGTTTCACAAATATTTTTCCCATTCCCAAGCACTCTTAATAATAGTAGATAAATCATCAAGTTTAGGAGACCATTTTGTTAAATTGCGAATTTTTTGCGTGTCAGCAAATAAAATGGCTGGGTCTCCTGCCCTACGAGAATCTTGTGTAACCACAAAATCTACACCACTTACTT
>CAKVEH010000016.1 GCA_934728205.1 uncultured Helicobacteraceae bacterium | reverse complement strand
GCACAACAAAATCCTACGCTCAAAAAGACGGATTTAGATTCTTTATGGAAAAAGAAATTTATGAACAACACAAAGTCCTGCTTGAAACGATGATGGGCAGAGTAAGTGATGAATTTATCGGCTTTGAAGAGGTTGATAAAAACTTTTTTAATGGTGTCGATGAGATTATTATTTGTGCGTGTGGGACGAGTTATCACGCAGGACTTAGCGCAAAATACTTGCTTGAGCGAATAGCAAAAGTGCGCACGAATGTGGTTTTTGCTAGTGAATTTCGCTACGCCAATCCTGTGCTACGAAACAATGAACTTTTTATTTGCATTTCTCAAAGTGGCGAAACGGCTGACACACTCGAAGCTCTCAAACTTGCTAAAAAAAATGGCTTAAAAACGCTAGCAATTTGCAATGTCGATAACAGCTCGATTGTGCGTGAAAGTGATAGGGTGATTCTCACGCGAGCGGGGATAGAAAAGGGAGTTGCGAGCACTAAAGCCTTTGCCACACAAGTTATGGTGCTATGGATTTTAAGCGTGCAAATTGGGAATCTTAATGGTGAAGTTACACAAACCCAAATCAAACAATACGCCAAAATTATGCTAAATGCGAGTAAGCTTACAAAGGTAGATTCTGTTTTACACGATAGAATCAAGCGATTATCCAAGCGATATTTACACGGGCACGGATTTTTCTTCATCGGGCGAGATATTTTTTACCCGCTTGCATTAGAGGGCGCACTTAAACTTAAAGAGATTAGTTACTTGCACGCAGAGGGCTATCCAAGCGGAGAGATGAAGCACGGACCAATCGCGCTTGCAGATTCTTTGCTTTTTTGTGTGGCATTGATGCCCAAACACTTGCTTTTTGATAAAATTAAAAGCAATGTCGAGGAATTAGGAGCGCGTGATAGCACAATTTGCGCGATTTGCAGTGAGAATGTCGATGGGGCTGATGATATGATTTATCTCCCAAAGACTTCGCATTATATGGAGGAATTTTACTCTATGATGATAGTGTTACAACTCCTTGCTTTAGAGATTGCTATAAAAATTGGCAATGATGTTGATATGCCAAGAAACCTCGCAAAATCCGTAACGGTAGAATAAATCACAAAGGATACACAATGAATAACACAAATGATATAGAAATTACACTGCTTCACCACACGCCACTTGAAGTCTGTGTGAATGCCATAAGAACCTGCTGGCAGAGCTTTGATAAAAGTGATAATTGTGGGGAAAAAGACCTTGCTCTCATTGATAGAGTGGGAAACAAAAATAAGCACAGCTCGACTTTAGAGCATTTGTATTACAACTTTTATATCAAAGGCATTTCTCGGGCGTGCCTCCAAGAGCTCGCGCGTCATCGTATCGCTTCATACAGCGTGAAATCATCGCGTTACACGATTAAAGAGCTTAAAGATGAGGCAAGCTTTTTACCGCTAGATTCCCAAAATATAGAGCGTGCGCGTAAGTTTATAGTGCTATGCAAAAACGAGCGCGTAAATGAAGCAAGCATAAAAGCCTTAGAAAATTTGAGAATCTTAACCGCTGAGGGAATAAGCAATGATTTGGTAAAATTTTGTATGCCAGAGTCGTATAAGACTGAGCTTTCTTGGAGCATTAACGCACGAAGTTTGCAAAATTTCCTTTCGCTAAGAAGTCCAAAAACTGCGCTTTGGGAGATTAGAAACTTAGCAAAAGCCATATTTGAAGCCCTGCCACAAGAGCATAAATACATATTCACACCGCATTTATGGCAGGAATCAAACGACTAAACTTCCTAAACTTCTATAAAAGAGGATTCTCTACATAGAAGTTGTGTAGTTTTGACTCTCTCCAAATTTTGCCTTGATGATTTCGCCAAGCTGGGCTATGAAGCTCCAAAATAGCGGGATAAAAAAGATAGCGATAAATGTCGCGGCAAGCATTCCGCCGATGATACCTGTGCCGATAGCGTGGCGCGCTGCTGCTCCTGCTCCGCTTGAGAGTGCGAGCGGTAGCACGCCTATACTAAATGCCAAAGAGGTCATCACAATGGGGCGGAAGCGTAGTTTGGCGGCTTGTATGGCAGCTTGCAGTATGCTAAGCCCACCTTCCTCGCGCAAATGCTGGGCAAACTCCACAATCAAAATCGCATTTTTGGCACTTAGCGCGATAAGCGTAACTAAGCCCACTTGAAAATAAATGTCATTTTCTAGCCCCCGCACAAACACAGCCGCACTCGCGCCAAACACCGCAAAAGGCACAGCAGTTAGCACGGCTAGAGGCATAAGCCACCGCTCATATTGCGCGCAGAGTATCAAAAACACAAACACTAGCCCTAGCCCAAACGCCACAAATGCGCTCCCACCGCTTGCTTTTTCTTGGTAACTCATTCCAGAATGTGCAATAGTGTATTCGCTTGGCAGGATTTCGCGGGCGACTTCTTCTATCGCTTTTAGCGCATCTCCGCTAGAGTAGCCCGCATTTGGGCTTCCTGTGAGTTTGGCTGCGGGGAAAAGATTAAATCGCTCGATAATATCTGTATTTACGATTCTCTCAAAATCCACAAGCGCACTAATAGGGATAAGGTTGCCATCGTTTGATTTGACAAAGACGCGATTAAAATCCTCAGGGCTTTCGCGAAACTCACTTTGGGCTTGAAGCTTGACTTGATAGGTGCGCCCATAGAGGTTAAAATCATTGACATAATAGCTCCCAAAAGTGCTTTGCAAAGTGGTGAAAACATCGTTGATATTGACATTAAACGCCTTTGCTTTCTCTCTATCTAGCGTGATAAAGTATTGAGGAATCGTAGCGTCCAAATAGCTTCTTACCGTCATTGGATTTAGCTCAGCTCTTTTGCGTGCTTCAGCGACAAGCATATCGGCGTGCTTTTGGAGCTCTTTTATATCGCCATTGCCTCGATTTTGCAGATAGACTTCAAATCCCCCTGCTAGCCCCATTCCCATTATCGCAGGGGGATTTAGCACAAAACCACTTGCTTCTAGCTTGGCGTTAAACTCCCCTGTAAGCATTCCTGCCACGCTAAAAGAATCCTGCCCCGCACCTTTGCGCTCACTCCACGGCTTTAGCTGTATAAACGAAGTAATCACATTACTTCGCACCGAAGAGGAGAGCATATCATAGCCGATAATCATCATCACAGAATTGACATTTGGATTGTTTTGCAAAATCTCTAGCTCTTTGTCTGCTACGAGATTTGTCCGCCATAGCGCACTTGCTGGAGGCAAGCGCACAGAGGCTATCACATCGCCTTTGTCCTCATTTGGCACAAGCCCTGTGGATAGAGACTGAAATAACCCAAAAGTCGCCACCAAAATCGCCACAAAGATAGCTATCATCATCACAGCTCTGCGCATCGTAAAAGCAATCGTTTCTCCAAATCTATGTGTTAGTCTATCAAAGACTTCGTTAAATTTGCGCACGGCTAGAAATGGCGTTGGCTCTTTTTTCTTTAGAATCGACACACAAAGCGCGGGTGTGAGTGTCAAAGCGACAAAGCCAGAAATCACTACCGAAACGGCGATAGTAATGGCAAATTGTTTGTAAATCTCGCCACTAAAGCCTCCGATAAACGCCACAGGGATAAATACCGCACACAGCACGAGCACGATAGCAATCACGGGGCTTTGCATTTCGCCCATAGCTTTTATCGTGGCTTCTTTTACAGATAGATTTTCGTTTTTATCGTGCAGGATTCTCTCCACATTTTCTATCACAATGATTGCGTCATCTACCACGATTCCAATGGCTAAGATTAGCCCAAAAAGCGTAAGCAAATTTATGCTAAATCCTAGTGCGTATAACCCACCAAATGCCCCTATAATCGACACAGGAATGGCAATCACAGGGATAATCGTAGCGCGGAAATTTTGCAAGAAAAAATACATTATTGCCACGACTAAGATAATCGCTTCGATGAAAGTTTTTGCCACTTCTTTGATAGAGATAGAGACAAATTTAGTCGTATCATAGCTTGTGGTGTAGTGCAAGCCATCAGGGAAGTTTTTGCTTAATTCTTGGAGCTTTTCCTCTACGGCTTTGGCGGTAGCAAGCGCATTTGCCCCAGGCTGTAAAAACACGCCAAAGGATTGCCCTATTTTGCCATTGATTTTGGCATCGACATCATAATACTTCGCCCCTAGCTCGATAGTGGCGACATCGCGCACGCGCAACGCGCTCCCATCAGAATTTGAGCGGATAATGATATTACCAAATTCGTTTGGATTTAAGAATCTCCCCTGTGTGTTTATGGAGTAAGTGAAAGCGACTTTGTTTTTCATAGGTTCTTGCCCAAACTGCCCTACGGCAAATTGCGCGTTTTGCTCTTTGATGACTTGGGCTACTTCGGCGGGGGTTAGGTTGTTTTGCGAAAGTTTATCTAAATCTAGCCAAATCCGCATCGAATACGCCGACTCCCCAAAAGTGCTCGCATCGCCAACGCCCTGCACGCGCTTAATCTCATCGACAATGTTTATCGCAGAATAATTATAAATAAAAAGCTGGTCGTGTGCGGGATTATCCGAATATATCGTATAAACCGCGAGTATGGTAGAGCTTCGCTTGCGGACATTTACGCCTAGTCGCTGGACTTCTTCTGGTAGCTGGCTAAGGACGGCTTGAACGCGGTTATTGACATTGATAGTCGCCATATCGGGGTCGGTGTCGTTAGAAAAAGACACATTGATAGAAAAGCTCCCACTAGAAGTCGAGGTGGAGCGCATATAGAGCATTCCCTCCACGCCGTTAATGGAATTTTCTAGCACGCTCGCCACCGTATTGGCAATCACTTCCGCGCTCGCCCCGCTATAAGTAGCTGAAACCACCACTTCCACAGGGGTGATTTGGGGGTATTCCTCCACGCCTAGCTTAAAAATGCTAATAAGCCCTGTAAGCGTGATGATGATAGAAATCACCATAGCGAGCACAGGGCGATTGATGAAAAATTTGGAGAACATTTTATGCCTTTATTTTTATATTTTTACTCACTTTTTTCTTTAGAAACACTCGCTTGCGATACATTCTGTGCCGAAGCAGCGACAGGGGTATCTTGGCTTAGCTTTGTAAGATTTGTAGTGAGATAAGTGTATCGCCTGTTTGTAGTCCGCTTGGGACAAGCACTAAGCCATTTTTAAGCGACTTGCCAAGACTTACACGCGCGATACTCGCCTTGCCATCTTTTACCACATACACATAACTCCCTACGGAATCTTGCAAAATTGCGCTTTGTGGAATCGTTATGGCATTTTGTGCTTGAAAGCCTTTGATATTCACCCGCATAAACTCATTTGGCACAAGCACAAAACTTTCATTATCAAAAATCGCGCGCGCCTTGACCGATGAAGTTTGAGAATCAAGCACAGAATCAATAAAATCAATCTTGCCTTTTTTTTCATACACCACGCCATTGCCCATAATCGCCTCGACTATCATATTTTCATCACGCAAATTTCGCATATAATAAAAGTCATTGCTAGGGATTGCAAACTCCGCATAAATGGGGCTTAGCTGTGTGAGTGTGGTAAGGATACTATCATTGCCTTTACCCACAAGATTCCCAACATCATAACGGCGCATCCCAACTCTCCCCGTAAAGCTTGCCACTACATTGGTATAATCCAAATCGATAAGCGCGTCATCTAGGCTTGCTTTTGCGCTATCGACATTTGCCTTTGCAGATTGGTAGTTATACAGTGCGTTATCATAAGCATCAACGGTAAGCGCACCTTGCTTATATAATCGCTCCGTGCGCTCCCAATCTTTTTTTGACTTTGAAAAATTCGCTCGTGCAGAATCATATTGGGCACGCGCCATTGTTACCTTAGCTTGATATTTTTTAGGGTCTATTTGAAAAAGTGGCTGTCCCTCTTGGATAATATCGCCTTCTTTAAAATTTTGGCTAAGCAAGATTCCCTCTACGCGTGCATACACATTGGCACTTTGCACGCTTTTTAGTCTTGCTGGGTATTCAAACTCTAGTGGCGTATTTTGCTCTTTAATTGTTATGACACTCACAGGGACTTGTGGCTTTTTGTTGCTATCTTCCTCCGAGCCACAAGCAAGAAATAATAATGCTAGCACGCCAAAAAAAGAAATAATAATGCTAGCACGCCAAAAAATAGTATTTTGCTTTTATTATAATGCGCTTCCATTCATTCTCCTTAAAAGCTAGACTAAGATTCTAAAATCATTATTCATAAGCGATTTTAATGCCATAATGCTTGCATCAAACCTAACAATCAAACAAATTTTATGGGAGCGCATTATAGTATAAAAATATTACTATACCATTTACTTTACTATTTTTGCTCTATAACCTCTTTAATTTTTTCGATAAAGTCCATTGGGTCAATGATTGTGTTGTTAATCACTATACCAAAATGCAGATGTGCTCCGCTCGAACGACCTGTATTTCCACTTAATGCGATTATTTGTCCCTGTTTTACAACATCGCCTACCTTTACTTTAAAGCTTTCTAAGTGGAAATACACACTATACACACCCTCTCCGTGGTCTATCATCACACTATTGCCAGATAAATATCGCTCTTTTGCAAGCACCACTACACCATCATTACTCGCTGGCACAGGTGTATTCATCGCTGCACGAAAGTCTGTGCCCGTATGGAAACTTTGCAATTTTCCGTTGAAGATTCTCGCATTGCCATACGCACTTGTAATCACAGAATCAAGTGGTGCGATAAATGGTTTGCTCCAATAGCGTGTGGACGTAAAAGTATTATAAATACTAGCAGATTCTTTGCGCTCAGATTCTATGCGATTAGCGATTTTTTGGTTATATTGGACTTTATTTGGTGGGACAGAGATTTTCTCTTGATTGTAGGGTTTTTGCGTAATAGCGATTTGCCCAATGGGTTGCTTTTTAGCTTTTTTTTCATTTTCTTTTGTATAAAGGATTACATTGCTTTTTTGACGATATGGAATGGGAATCATAGCGATGAACTCGCCATCTTTACTCGGGTGAGAAAGCCACGCATAAGTCTTATGCTCGCTAAAAATTGGAATTTGATGTTTGCTCTGTAAAATAAAGGTCGTGCCATTATGCACGACTTTATCCGTAATAAATGGCAAATCCTTTTTTTCACTTTCCTTTGACGCACCAAGACACACACCGACACACAAAAAAAATGTGTAAAGAATCTTTAAATTATGGGATTTTTTCATTTTACCGCTCCTTAGGAATGAAATTTTTTTAATCAAATTATATAACATAAAGCGTGATTTAAGATTTTTTAAGGTAAAATCGCACTTCACTTTAAACCAAATTTTGATTAGGAAGGATAGGCGCAATGTATGCGATATTTAAAAATGGTGGCAAGCAGTATAAAGTCGCGCAGGGCGATATTTTGCTACTTGACAAACTTGGCAAAGAGCCAAAAGACAAGCTAGAATTTGACGAAGTGCTAGCCTTGCATAATGGCAAGGAGCTAAGCATTGGCACGCCGTTGCTAAAGGGCGCGAAAGTGCAAGCAGAAGTCATAAACGAGGGCAGAGGCAAGAAAATCATCGCCTTTAAGAAGCGCAGACGCAAAGACAGCAAGACAAAGCGCGGATTTCGGCGAGATTTTACACGGGTTAGAATCGTAGCAATCGCAGGATAGATTCTAGAATGTAAAAGACATAGCAAACACAAAAACTTGGTTTGCAAAAAACGCATTTTGAAATAAATGATTTCAAATGGCAACAAGTGCGCTATGGATTTTGAGGCTAGTTTGTGGATTATGCAAGTGCGTGAGCGTAGATAAGACAATGAAGTCTATCGAGCGAAACACACGAAGCACTCCCGCAAAATAGCCCAAAAGACAAGCACAACTTCAAATACAAAACACATTAAAAGGAGCAAAAAATGGCACACAAAAAAGGACAGGGCAGCACCCAAAACAACCGCGACTCAGCAGGACGCCGACTAGGGATTAAAAAATTTGGCTCACAATTTGTGCGAGCGGGCAATATCATAGTCCGACAACGAGGGACCAAAATCCACGCAGGCGATAATGTAGGCATAGGCAAAGACCACACGATTTTCGCGCTTATCGATGGCGTGGTGAAATTTAGCCAAAAATCAAAACTACGCAAAAAAGTCTCTGTGATAGCCCAAAGCCAAGCAAAACTAGCCCAAAGCACACAGACTACCAAGACAGCACAGAGCATAAAAGCCACTCCAGCCAAAAAGCCAGCGACAAAGAGTGTGGCAAAAACAAGCGCAAAAGCGACAAAGGCGTAAAACTCGCACCAACGCATAATGAAAAAGTGTAAAATTTTCGCTTTCAATGGTGTTTATCTCTTTCGTGCATTTATTTGTAGTGTGCTATTTGCAGGGCTTAGTGTAGCGAATGCTGATGAATATGAGGACACACTAATGCGGTTTCTCAATGTCTCACAAGCTAACGCCGCCCTAAACCAAATGCTTGATGACAAACAAGCCTTAAACGCGCTCTATGCCGAGTATGGCAACAAACTTAACAAGGCACAAAAAACTCAAATCGCCCAAGCCTACAACGAATATATGAGTGGCGCGTATAATGATATGCTAGCCCTCCTCCCAAGCATTTACAAAAAATATCTCTCTCTTCGCGATTTAGAAGAGCTTATCAAATTTTACCAAACACCGCTTGGGCGCAAGCTCGCTAAAATGCAAGTCGCAATGGTAAATGAGGACTTAACCCCGCTAATGATACAAATCCTCCAAAAGCACCTCCCAATTTTTCAGCAAAAATTTCAAGCGATTTTACAACAATAGATTTTAGAATCTAGACGCGCAAGCAAGCGATAAAAAGAGTAAAATCAACAAAGCGCGAATGCAAAAATCTCATTTGTAGGATTTGGAAATGTTTGTCGATAGCGTAGATATTTTTATCACTTCGGGCAATGGCGGGGCTGGGTGTGTGAGTTTCCGCAGGGAGAAATTTGTCATACAGGGCGGACCTGATGGTGGCGATGGCGGTAGGGGTGGCGATATAATCTTTGAAGTGGATAATAACGCCCATACGCTGGCAAACTTTCGAGGCAAAAAACACCACAAGGCTCACAATGGCGAATCTGGCAAGCCTAAGCGGTGTGCAGGGAAAAGTGGGGCACATTGTATCATCAAAGTCCCGCTTGGCACGCAAGTTATCGATTTTGAGAGTGGAGTGATTTTGTGCGATTTTGACAAGGATTTTAGCAATGCTACCAAAGGCGGAAATGCGCAATTTGTCGCACTAAAGGGAGGCAAAGGGGGCTTAGGCAATGCACATTTTAAAACCGCGACAAACCAAGCCCCAACCTACGCCCAAAAAGGCATAGCAGGGCAGTCTCGCCACATAAAATTAGAGCTAAAACTCATTGCTGATGTGGGCTTAGTGGGCTACCCAAATGTCGGCAAATCCACGCTCATTTCAACGCTCTCAAACGCCAAACCCGAAGTGGCAAACTACGAATTTACTACGCTCACACCGCATTTGGGCGTGGTGGAGGTGGGTGAGAATCCTAAAAATTTTAATGGGCTAGATAGCTTTGTGATGGCTGACATTCCGGGCATAATCGATGGGGCGAGTGCGGGCAAAGGGCTTGGCTTGCAGTTTTTGCGACACATTGAGCGCACGAAGTTTTTGCTTTTTGTGCTTGATTGCACGCGAGCGGAATTTGAAGGGGGTTTAAGCGTGGGAGCGCAGTTTGCAAACCTAAGGCGTGAGCTAGAATCCTACTCAAGCACGCTAGCCATACGCCCGTATGGAATCGCGCTTAGCAAGATTGACACCCTGCCAAACCCACAGAATCTAGCGCGAAATGCAACACAAAAAACACAAAAGCAAACACAAAATCCACAAAATACAAAATCTTGTGCGAAAGATTTTGGACTAGATTTTAGCAACGCGGATTTTGTCAAGCCTGCGTTTATCCTGCCAATCTCTGCGGTTACAAGGCACAATCTCAATGCGCTTGTTAGCGCGCTTTGCAACGCATTGCAACAAGCCTAAGAAACTGCTAACCCTTAACATCCCAAAACACCAAAACCTCCAATCAAGTATTTACACCGCAATTTTCAACATACTTTAATGGCAATCTTACCTAACTCATTTAAGCAAAAGTTAAGTAGGGGGGGGGGTAGAATTGTTTGTGTGAATCTATAACTTAGAGATTCTAAGCGAAATTTTTACAAAAGGATATGTAAATGAAAAACACAAAGGATAGCGACAATGAAATACTTAATCCTGCCAAAATAACACAACTTTTGCTCCTTTTGCTTGCAAGTTTTGCCTTTATCTCGTGTGTTTCTAATGCAACATACATTAAAGATTCTACCAAATACACTTCCTATGGGATTGATTACCACGACATAGAAAAAATGGTAGATAATAACGCTAAGTCCCTGCTAAAATCTGACTTTGTCAAAGACTTAACCCAATCACAAAGCAAAAAAATCCTCGCCATATCAGATATACAAAATGACACAAATCAATCTATTGATATGGAGCTTCTTAGTCGTAAATTTGTGCGTAAAATCCGTGATTCTAAAAAGTTTATCCTCACTAATGCCATATCAGGGAATGCAAACTCAATAGATTCTATGATTAGAGATTCTAGGGAGCTACGCAATGATAAGGAGTTTAACCAGCACACCACACAGCAAAAGGGCAATTTGATTTCGCCAAATTACTCACTATCTGGCAAAATATCACAGCGCGTTACTCGCATAAGAAATGATATACGCATAGATTATCAGTTTTTACTTACCTTGACAGACTTAAAAACAGGCACGGTAGTGTGGGATAATGAAGAGGTTATCTTTAAACTCATCGCACAAGAAGAGATAGAAGAGCAATTAGCAGAACAAAACAAAATGACAACATACTACCCTTCTTACAGCACGACAACTAGAAAAACTCCCAATAAAAAACGCTCCACATCAAAAAATCATTTTATTTTTGGGTTGGATATGTCTCTAACAAATGCAGGGCAATATTCTGCCGAAAGCTCAGGTTGTGATTGGATGGGGGGTTGCAGTTTTGCTGGTGCTGGTGCTGGACACAACAATGAAGATGTATGGCACTTAATGTGGCCTGCAAGCCTGTTGGTCGGATACGAACGCGACATATCACAAAATTGGGCTTTAGGAGTAAGTGTTGTTTATACCCATATTTTTACTCCATCTATAGAATCACAAACTCCACCACCCACCCCAATAATAGGAGAAATGGTAACACAAACTGATGAGCTCCATTCTCATAGAATGGGGGTTGAGATTGTAGGAAGTTATAAGTTCCAAAGCTATGAGTTACAAGGTGGTGAAACATTTATAGGGCTAAGACTAAGCAAGGATTGGTTGGAATCTTCAAGTATAGTATCTAGTTTTTCCTATTCTGGGCAACCTATTGGCACTACTTTAAGCAAAGTGATACAAAATTCCTATTTGACAATTAAATGGGGGTTTATAGCATATACTGATTCTAGGAGAGTTGGCTTATCGGTGGAAATAAATTATGACACCGTTATTGGTCCTTATTATATGGGCGATTATATGATGTCAGGGTTTGGCACGGCGATAGGATTACGCATTAGAATCTAAATCTCTTGTGGAATGTGCAAAATCAACTCTCTATTATGCAAATACGCGCTCACTCGCGTGGGTTTAATCTCTAATAATGCAGTGCTCCTCGCCCTGCCCTCGCGCCATAAAGCATATTCTTTTACCTTTACTTCACCTTTATAAAGGCATTCAAGCACTTGCTCTTGCTCTTTTTTTAGTAAATCAAGGATAAAAAAACTCATATCATCTAAAATATCATAATCGCCCACATCAATACTACACACATAGCTTCTTTTGGGAGCTTTAACTTCATTCATCGCTACTGATACTCTGTAACGCTCTGCTTTAGCCACCTCATCTTGGAGTTCAAGTTTGTATGAGATGATTGCCTCTAGGCTCTGTCCATCGCGCCATTCATCATACGCAAGATCATCTAGCCAACTCGCGCCAAACACGCTTATATATGCACTAAAAAGCACAAAAGCCACGCGCGCTAATGCTCCACTCATCGCTACTCTCTTGGCTCGTTTGAATTGCCTAATTGATGAGAATCACTCTGCGCTTGGTTGAGCATTTTTTGCGTGTCTTTGAGCTCTTTTTCTAGCACCACTACACGATTGTGTATGCCCTCAGTGGAGCGAATCTGCACGATAAGCACATAAATATTGATAAGCCCTAACACGACCACCACAAACACACATAAAATAGCGATTTTAACCCCACGCTTTGAGATGTTAAGCGCGTTATCATCTTGCAACTGCATAGCCAATCCTTACAATAAATCTTACCAAAGGTATGCAATAAATGTGCCTTTAGACAATACTATTAAAGTCCAAGTAAAAATTTTTCTATAATAAAATTATTTCTCATTATTTAAGCTATATTTAATATTTAATGTGTTAGATTCCTGCCTTAAATTTTACACT